>CAZDRS010000241.1:0-4057 GCA_964507585.1 uncultured Dechloromonas sp. | reverse complement strand
GTTAAGGCGTTTTGGAGGTTGGGATGCCCCCCCCGCAGAAAATCCGGCTTGGCGACCTGCTGATTCAGCAGGGCTTGCTGACCGATGAACAACTGAAAATTGCGCTCGAAGAGCAAAAGCGTACTGGGCGCAAGCTGGGGCGCGTCTTCGTTGAAAGCGGTTATGTTACCGAGGCCGGTATTTCGCAGGCACTGGCTCGGCAGTTGCGGATTCCCTTTGTCGAGCTCAAGAGCTTCACGCCCAAGCCTGACCTGATCAAGCTGCTGCCCGAGGCACCCGCCCGGCGTTTCCGTGCTCTGGTTTTGGCGCAGTTGCCGGATGGCAGGCTACAGATCGGCATGTCCGATCCGACCGATCTCCAGGCCTACGACGAAATTACCCGCCTGGTTCGCCGCGAGATTGACCTTGCCGTCGTGACCGAGAGCGAACTACTGGCCATGGTCGACCGCGTCTACCATCGCGGCGAGCAGATCACTGGCCTGGCCAAGGAGCTGACGGCCGAATTGGGCGATGTGCCGATCGAGTTTGGCGATTTGCTTGGCCTCAATCCGGGGGCTGAAGATGCACCCGTCGTCAAACTGTTGCAAACGGTGTTCGAGGAAGCCATGCGCCTGCGCGCTTCCGACATCCATTTCGAGCCGCAGGAAAAGGCGCTGCGCATCCGTTTCCGTATCGACGGCGTGCTGCATATCCAGACCGAGGCGGATGCCAAGATTTCGTCGGCTGTGGCGCTGCGCTTGAAGCTGATGTCGGGTCTCGATATTTCCGAAAAGCGCCTGCCGCAGGATGGGCGTTTCAATATCAAGGTGCGCGCCAATCCGGTCGATGTGCGTATCTCAACATTGCCGACACAGTATGGCGAGTCGGTGGTCATGCGTCTGCTCAACCAGAATACCGGCCTGCTGGAATTGGACAAAATCGGTATGCCGGCGCGCGTTCTGGAACGTTTCCGCCATGCCCTGAAGCGGCCGAGCGGCATGGTGTTGGTCACCGGCCCGACCGGTTCCGGCAAGACGACGACGCTTTACGCCGCACTGAATGAACTGAACAGCCCGGAAAAAAAGGTCATCACCGTCGAAGACCCGGTCGAATACCGGCTCGGCGGCCTCAACCAGGTGCAGGTGCACGAAAAGATCGACTTGTCCTTCTCGCGGGTGCTGCGCACCGTGTTGCGCCAGGATCCGGACATCGTGCTGATCGGTGAAATGCGTGACCAGGAAACGGCGGAAATCGGCATGCGTGCCGCGATGACCGGCCACCTCGTGCTGTCCACGCTGCACACCAACGATGCCGTGTCGACGCCGATCCGCCTGCTCGACATGGGCGTGCCGCGCTACATGGTCGCGCTGTCGGTGCACATGGTCGTCGCCCAGCGGCTGGTGCGCGTCATCTGCAGCAATTGCCGCGAGCCTTACACGCTGACGCCGAACGAGCATGAATGGCTGCGTTACGAACTCGGCACCCAGATCGATAGCCATGCCTTCCACCACGGACGGGGTTGCGCGCACTGCGGCAACACAGGCTACCAGGGCCGAACCGGCGTTTACGAATTCCTCGAAATGAGCGATGCGGTGGTCGAAGCGATCAACCACGAAGACCCGGGTGAGTTCATGCGCGTTGCGCGCCTTCAGATGGCCGGCGAGACCCTGCGCCGCGACGCGGTGCGCCTGGTGCTGGCCGGCCAGACAACCGTTGCCGAAGCCATGCGCGTCAGCAACCAGTTCGAGGAATAAGGCAGCGTGGCCTACTTTGCCTACAAGGGGCGTGATGCTGGCGGCAAGCTGATCGAAGGCGTGCTGGAAGGCGCCACGGCCAGCGGCATTGCCGATCTGCTGCTTGGGCGGGGGGTGACGCCGGTTTCCATCGCGGAAACCAAGGGCAAGGGGCAAGGCGACGGTAGCCTCGGGCTGGCCTTGTTCAAGCCGACTGTCCAGCATATCGATATCCTGCTTTTTTCGCGGCAACTGCACACCCTGCTCAAGGCCGGTGTACCGATCATGCGTGCCCTCAATGGCCTGCAGGAGTCGGCGACCAATCCGGCGATGAAGGACGTTATCCGCGACGTGCGGGAGAGCCTGGAGGCCGGTCGCGAACTATCGGTTTCGCTGGCTCGCCACCCCAAGGTGTTTTCGCCGTTCTACATCTCGATGGTGCGGGTTGGCGAGGCGACCGGCCTGCTCGACGAAATTTTCCTGCGCCTGTTCGAGCACATGGAATTCGAGCGCTTCATGCGTGAGCAGGTGAAGTCGGCGCTGCGCTACCCGATGTTCGTGGTGCTGGCCATGGCGGTCGCCATTGTTGTCGTGAACCTGTTTGTCATTCCGGCATTTGCCAAGGTGTTCCAGGGTTTTGGGGCCGAGTTGCCGTTGATGACACGACTACTCCTCGGTTTTTCGGATTTCATGGTGAACTGGTGGCCAGCCATGCTGGTTGCCCTGATTGCTGCAGTCGTCGCTTTTCGCACCTGGGTGGGTACGGCTGCCGGACGGATGCAGTGGGAGGCCATTGCCCTGCGCTTCCCGATTGCCGGCAAGATCGTTCGCAAAGCGGCGATGGCGCGCTTTGCCCGTAGCTTTGCCTTGAGTACGCGGAGTGGAGTGCCGGTCATGCAGGCACTGACCAACTCGGCGCAGACGGTCGACAACAGCTACATTGCCGGCAAGATCGAAGGCATGCGCGATACCGTCGAGCGCGGTGAAAGTGTGCTGCGGGCAGCCATCGCCTCGCAGTTCTTCACACCGGTTGTCCTGCAGATGGTGGCGGTGGGCGAGGAGTCGGGTGCCCTTGACGACATGATGGACGAGATCGGCCTGATGTATCAGCGCGAAGTCGAGTACGAATTGAAGACCCTCGGCCAGCAGATCGAGCCGATCCTGATCGTCTGCCTGGGCGTCCTGGTGCTGATTCTGGCGCTGGGCATCTTCCTGCCGATGTGGGATCTCGGCAAGGTGGCGATCAAGCGATGAGGCCCGGCGATGCGACGTTATCTCGAATTTGCCCTGCTTGCCGTGATGATCGGCAGCTTGTCGCTCTATCTGTTGCGGGCGCTCGAATCGGCCCGGGCGGATGTCGAAGAGGCGGTCGTCCAGGCCGATGCTGCAGCCATTCGTATCGGCCTGATGGAGATTGCGACGCGCCGGGCGATGCAAGGCGGAAATTATCCCGACAGCAACAACCCAATGGACTGGCTTGGCGCCCCGGTCGGGCACTATGCCGGCGCGTTCGACGCAAGGCCGGCGGGGCGCTCCCTTTGGTATTTCGACAATCGGCAACGGGAGCTGATTTACCTATTCGACGATGGGCGGCAGGCGCGTTTCAGGCTGGCACGCAATGGCATGGTCGATGCTGGCAGAGGTTCTATGGGCGGCATTGGTTTGGTACGTTTGCCTGATCGGCGTGAATAATACTTGAGGAGTAGAGAGGATATGTCTAAAGTAACAAAACCAATGGTCGTAAAAGAGAGTATGTGCGTGAAATCACATAACTGCCATCAGTCGCAGCGAGGTTTTACACTGATCGAACTGATCGTCGTCATCATCATTCTCGGCTTGCTTGCTTCGATTGCACTCCCCCGTTTTGTCAGCTTGCAGCGGGATGCCCGCATTGCGAAGCTGCAAGCGGCACGGGGCAGCGTGGCGGCCGCTTCGGCTCTGGCGCATGCCACGGTTCTGGCTCGGGCTGGCGTGACGGACGTCAATGCCTGTGCTGGCGGCGCTACGGCCAACAATGCCACCACCGGCAACGGCACGGTATGTACCGAGAACGGTCTGGTGAATATGGTCAATGGCTATCCGGCCGCGTCGGCTCTTGGTACTGCCGGCATCCTGTCGATGGCTGGCTTGACCAACGTTTTCAACCCGGCGGCAGCCGACCTGCAGGCCGAGGGCTATATCTACACGCCAGGAACAGGCTCGGCAACATTTAGCGTTGTCGGCGCGACGACAGCGGCCAACTGTGTTTTTACCTATACCGAATCGACCGGTGCCAATGTGGCCGCAACCATTAGTACGCTCGATACGACGGGATGCTGAGTTTTATAATTTTTTGGGAGTCTTAA
>CAZDRS010000240.1:0-4089 GCA_964507585.1 uncultured Dechloromonas sp. | reverse complement strand
CCATCAGCCTGGCCGAGTGCTTCTGGCAGATGCCGAGGATGATGGCGTTGGCTTCTTCCGGCGTTTCGGCCCAGTGGACATTGATGCCGTTGCGCGTCAGGTTGGCTTCGAGTTGTTCGAGCAGGGTCGGCAGCTTGGCCAGGTTGTACTGGCGGATACGCTCGCCGAGGCGGCGCAGGCTTTCCAGTTCTTCCGGATCGGGGAACTGGGCGGCGCGCTTGCTCATCAGGAAGTCCATCGCGCCGCGGAAGCTCTGGCGCAGGAAGGGGTTCTCGACGACATCCTTGGCCCGGGCGCGGAAGCCGGCCGAGGGCATGAAGTGCAGGGCGTGCGGGGTCTGCGGGGCGTTCATTGCTGCTTCTCCTGCACTTGTTCGTCACTCCCGCGCAGGCGGGCGTCCAGGGGGGGGGCCTCTGTTGGCTGGATTCCCGCCTGCGCGGGAATGACATCAGGTTCGATCATCAGCACGACCAGTTCCTTCGGGCCGTGCGCGCCATAGGCCAGGGTCTGCTGGATGTCGGCGGTTTTCGACGGGCCGGAAATGAGCAGCGAGTTGGTCGGCAGGCCGTCCTTCCAGCCTTCGCTCTGCATGGCTTGGTGGAAGGTGTTGTGGATGGTCGAAGCATCGAGCAGCACGATATGCACCGGCGGCACCAGCGACATCAGGCGCGGCTCGTCGGCGGTCGGCCACAGGATCAGCGTGCCGGTTTCGGCGATGGCAGCCCGGGCGGCGGTGAAGCTGGCCGGCGTTTCGTTGAACATGGCGGCCTTCCAGCCTTCGATGGGCGCATCGTAGCCGGGGCAGGCGATGCCCAGCGGCGGCAGTTCGGACTGGGCGCGGGCGCCATGCGGTGTAGCGGGGGCGACCAGCAGCTTGTCGATCTGCTTGGCGCTCAGGACTTCGTACAGCTTTTGCAGCCAGCCGCCGCGCGAGACGGAATACACCTCGGCGTGGGCCAGTTCGATGAAGTGGCGGAAACGCTTGGCCTTGTCGGCGGTGCTTTCCTCACTGCGATGCGTGGCGTACCAGGCGGCGACGTCGGGCAGGTCGCCGGCTGTCGCCGGGGCATTGGCCTTCAGCTTGGCCAGGATACGGTCACGGGCGCTCATCGGGCGTTCTCCTTGGCGGTACGGCGGAGCAGAAAGGTGGCAATGTGTTCGCCGGGCAGGCTGGGTTTGGTGCGGCCTTCCTGCTGATCCTTCCAGGCCGCATGGCCGAGGATGTTCATCAGGCAGCCGCAGTCGGCGCTGACCACGCGCTCGGCGCCGGTGGCCTTGAGTGACTTGACCTTGTCCTCGACCATCGCGGCGGAGATTTCCGGCTGCTTGACTGAGAAGGTGCCGCCAAAGCCGCAGCATTCCGATTCGTGATCCTGTTGCGCCACGGTGACCTTGGCCAGATTGCCCAGCAGCTTGCGGCCGGTCAGATGGACGCCCATTTCGCGGCGGGCCGAGCAGGAGGTGTGCAGCACGACGGTGCAGTCGCCACCGAGGTCTTCCGATTTGAAGTTCAGTACTTCGACCAGGAACTGGGTGAATTCGTAGATACGGGCCGACAGCTTTTCGGCGACGGCCTTGCGGGCCGGGTCGTTGGCGAACAGCGTCGGGTAGTGGTGCTTCATCATGCCGGCGCAGGAACCGGACGGGACGACGACCGGCCAGTCGTTGGGGAAGAGCGTCAGTTGATGCGCGGCAACCTTGCGTGCCTCGTCCGGAAAACCGCTGGTATAGGCCGGCTGCCCGCAGCAGGTTTGCTCCTCTGGAAAGTGCACGCGGATGCCCTGGCGTTCGAGCAGCGTAATGGCATCCATGCCGGCGCCGGGGAAAAACTGGTCAACGACGCAGGTGGCGAAGAAATAGACATCAGTCGGAATCGCAGGCTGAGCAGGCATTTTGTCTCCGGTGTAAATTATTTATCGGTCAATTGGTAAGACCAATAGTCTGTGTTGGGGGAATTTTGCGTGAATACCGATACTTAGTCAATAAACCCCCGGGAAATCCCTATGCTTGCGCTTTCCAAATTGGCTGATTAGAATGTGCTGGTCTTACCAATCAAGGTGGTCTTACCAATGTCGAACAAGCTGCAGGTTCCGCGTATTTCGGACACCATCGCCGCTACCCTGGAGCAGCGCATCCTCGAAGGCTCGTTGAAGCCGGGCGATCGCCTGCCGCCGGAGCGCGAGTTGGCGGTCGACCTCGGCGTCTCCCGGCCGAGCCTGCGCGAAGCGATCCAGAAGCTGGCCTCGAAGGGCATGGTGACCAGCCGCCAGGGCGGTGGCACCTACGTGACCGATGCGCTGGAGTCGAGTTTTTCCGACCCGTGGCAGGACATGATGGGCAAGCACCCGAACCTGCGCGAAGACATGCTGGAATTTCGCCGCATGCTGGAGGGGCAGGCGGCCGAATGGGCTGCCGAGCGCGCTACCGAAGCCGATATCCTGCGCCTGGATCAGACATTCGCCGCCCTGATGGCGACCTTCGAGTCCGACGACACCGAAAAGCGTTCGGATGCCGACATCGCCTTTCACCAGGCCATCGGCGATGCTGCGCACAACGTGTTGATCGGCCACCTGTCCGGCGCGCTGCTGCGCCTGATGCACGACAACATCCGCCTCAATCTGGGTGAGTTGAAAGGCGTGCCAGCCGCCAGCCGCCTGCTGAAGAGCCAGCACGAGGCCATCTACAAGGCCGTGCGCGAGAGCAAGCCGCAGGCTGCCCGTTCTGCCGCCGAAACGCACATCGATTTCGTGCGTGAAACCCTGGCCCAAACCCTGCGCTCCGTCGCCCGCCGCGAAACGGCCGAGCGCCGGCTGAATACCGAATTCACCACTTCCTGATTTTTGACTGACTTTTGATTCGATCCCCGAAAGGACCCTGCATCATGGAACAGCTTGTCATCCCCTTCGAAAAACTGCGCATGACCGACGTGGAACAAGTCGGCGGCAAGAACGCCTCGCTCGGCGAAATGATCAGCCAGCTGGCTGATACCGGCGTGCGCGTGCCGGGCGGCTTCGCCACCACGGCGCACGCCTACCGCGTCTTCCTGGCCCAGTCCGGCCTCGACGCCAAGATCAACGCCGCGCTCGACGCGCTGGACGTCGACGACGTCAACGCCCTGGTCAAGACCGGCGCCGAGATCCGCCAGTGGGTGCTCGACACCCCGTTCCCGATGGAACTGACCATCGCCATCACCGAGCAGTACCAGCGCCTGGTGGCCGAATCCAATGCCGACATGTCCTTCGCCGTGCGCTCCTCGGCCACCGCCGAAGACCTGCCGGATGCCTCCTTCGCCGGCCAGCAGGAAACCTTCCTGAACATCGTCGGCCTGGAAAACATCATGCACGCGATCAAGGAAGTGTTTGCTTCCCTGTATAACGACCGCGCCATCTCCTACCGCGTGCACAAGGGCTTCCTGCACGCCGACGTTGCCCTGTCCGCCGGTATCCAGCGCATGGTTCGTTCCGACAAGGGCGCCGCCGGCGTGATGTTCACGCTCGACACCGAATCCGGCTTCCGCGATGCCGTGTTCGTCACTTCTTCTTACGGCTTGGGCGAAACCGTCGTCCAGGGCGCGGTGAATCCGGACGAGTTCTACGTGCACAAGCCGATGCTCGAAGCCGGCAAGAAGGCCGTCGTCCGCCGCAACCTCGGCTCCAAGATGATCAAGATGACCTTCGCCGCCGAAAAGGTCGCCGGCAAGTCCACGATCACCGAGGACGTCGAGGAAGCGCTGCGCCACCAGTTCTCGATCAATGACGAAGAAGTCATGGAACTGGCCCGCTACGCCCAGATCATCGAAAAGCACTACGGTCGTCCGATGGACATCGAATGGGGCAAGGACGGTGTCGACGGCAAGCTGTACATCCTGCAGGCCCGTCCGGAAACCGTGCAGTCGCAAGCGCACGCCGGCAAGCAGGAAAAGTTCAAGCTGAAGTCCTTCTCCAAGGTGCTCGCCTCCGGCCGCGCCATCGGCCAGAAGATCGGCGTCGGCCCGGTGCGCGTCGTCAAGGATCCGCGCGAGATGGATCAGGTCAAGCCGGGCGACGTGCTGGTCACCGACATGACCGACCCGAACTGGGAGCCGGTGAT
>CAZDRS010000239.1:0-4094 GCA_964507585.1 uncultured Dechloromonas sp. | reverse complement strand
CCAAGCCATCGAGGCCGTCGGTCAGGTTCACCGCGTTGCTGGTGCCGACGATGACAAAGTAAGTCAGGGTAATGAAGCCGATGACGCCGAGCGGATAGCTCACCGTCTTGATGAAGGGAATGATCAGTTCAGTCTGCGCCGGCGTCTTGGCCGAGAAGGCGATGAACAGCGCGGCGCCAATGCCGAGAACCGACTGCCAGAAGAACTTCCAGCGGCTGGCCAGCCCGTTCGGGTCGCGATAGACCACCTTCTTCCAGTCGTCGTACCAGCCGATGATGCCGTAGCCGAGCGTAACGACCAGCACCGTCCACACGTACTTGTTGGTCAGGTCGCCCCAGAGCAGCGTCGTAACGGCAATCGCGATCAGGATCAGCACGCCGCCCATGGTCGGTGTGCCGGACTTGACCAGGTGGGTCTGCGGGCCGTCGGTACGCACCGCCTGGCCGATCTTCTTGGCGGCCAGCCAGCGGATGACGCCCGGGCCGGCCCACAGCGAGATGAGCAGCGCCGTCATCGCCGCCAGCACGGCACGCAGCGTGATGTAGTTGAAGACGTTGAAAAAGCGCACGTCCTGGGCAAGCCACTGAGCCAAGGCAAGCAGCATTAGTTTTTCTCCTCGGAGGTGGCAACTGCGGCCAGCGCATCGGCCACCCGTTCCATTTTCATAAAGCGCGAGCCCTTGACCAGCACGGTAGTCTCGGGGCCCATTTCCTTGTCGAGCGCGGCAATCAGCTTCTCGACATTGCAGAAGTGGCGGGCGCCCTCGCCGAAATTGCGCACGGCGGCCTTCGAAGCCTCGCCGAGCGCGAACAGGCGGTCGATGCCCTGGCTCTTGGCGTAGCCGCCGATCTCGTCGTGATACTGGCCGCTGGCCTCGCCAATCTCGCCCATGTCGCCAAGCACCAGCAGCTTGCGGCCGATGGTTGCGGCGAGCACATCGATACCGGCACGCACCGAATCGGGATTGGCGTTGTAGGTGTCGTCGAGGATCTCGGCGCCGGCCTTGCCGCTACGGCGCTGCAGGCGGCCCTTGACGCCGGCGAAGGCGGCCAGCCCCTCGGCCACGGCAGCCATCGGGATAGCCGCTGCCAGGCAGGCGGCGGCGGCGGCTACCGCATTGCGCGCATTGTGGCGACCCGGAATATGCAGATCCAACGTCGCTTCGCCTTCCGGTGCCTGCAGGTCGATGGCGATTTCCAGGCCATGCTGGCGTACGGTGCCGACCACATCGGCGGCACCATCGATGGCGAAGGTGCGTACCGGGCGACCGCCAGCCATGGTTTTCCAGGCATCCGCATAGGCGTCGTCGGCATTGATCACCGCCACGCCATCCAGCGGCAGGCCGCTGAAGATCGAACCCTTTTCGCGGGCCACCTCGTCCAGATCGCCCATCCCTTCGAGGTGCGCACGCTGGGCATTGGTGACCAGCGCCACGGTCGGTGCGCCAATCGGCGCTAGGTAGGCAATCTCGCCCGGATGGTTCATGCCCATCTCGATCACCGCGGCACGGTGCGCGGCGCTCAGGCCGAGCAGGGTGAGCGGCAGGCCGATATCGTTGTTCAGGTTGCCGCGCGTGGACAGCACGGCAGCACCGAAGGCAGCCTTCAGGATGGCAGCAATCATTTCCTTGGTGGTCGTCTTGCCGTTCGAGCCAGTCACCGCGATCACCGGCAACGAGAATTGGGCTCGCCAGGCGGCGGCCAGACGACCGAGCGCCAGGCGGGTATCGTCCACCACGACGGCCGAGGCACCGGCCGGCAACTTGCCTTCATTCGACACCAGCACGGCGGCAGCCCCCGCTTGCAGCGCCTGAGCCAGAAAATCGTGGGCATCGAAACGCTCGCCAGTCAAGGCAATGAACAAACCACCCTGGGCGATGGTGCGCGTATCGGTGGACACACCGTCAAGCGCCACATCGGCCCCTACCAAGCGGCCCTGCACGGCCTCGGCAACTTGCGACAGCAGCCAGTTCATGCTGACTCCTCCTGTTTGCTGCGGCGCTGCGCCAAGGCCAGGCCTGCTTGTTCGACATCGGAGAACGGCAGACGCACGCTGCCCATGTCCTGATACGGCTCGTGCCCCTTGCCGGCCAGCAGGATCACGTCCTGCGCATCGGCTTCGCTCACCGCCCGGGCAATCGCCGCGGCACGGTCGATCTCGACTTCCGCATGGGTCATGCCGACGACGATGTCGTCGACGATGCGCTGCGGTATTTCGCTACGCGGGTTGTCGCTGGTCACCAGCACGCGGTCGGCCAGGCGTTCGGCGACAGCACCCATTTGCGGACGCTTGCCCTTGTCGCGGTCGCCGCCGCAGCCGAAGACGACTACCAGACGGCCCTGGCGGCTGGTCGCCACGGCACGCAGGGCAACCAGGGCGTTTTCCAGCGCATCCGGCGTATGGGCGTAATCGACGACGACCAGCGGCTCGCCAACCCCACCCACGCGCTCCATGCGGCCCGGTGGCGGCGTCAGTTCCGACAAGCGGCGCGCCACTTCATCGGCCGCCAGCCCGGCATCGAAGAGCACGGCAGCAATGGCCAGCAGGTTGGCGATGTTGTAGCGGCCAACCAGGGCCGTCTCCACCATCGCCCGCCCGTTCGGCAACACCAGCTCGAAACGCTGGCCATGCGACATCTCGGCTAGCCCTTCAGCACGCACCAGGGCCGGAAAATCGCGGCGTGCTTCACCGATGCAGTAGCCGAGGACACGCGTCGCCGAGGTGTCGCGCAGCAGCTTGAGGCCGAATTCGTCATCCAGATTGACGATGGCAGTGCGCAGATGCGGCCAGTGGAACAGCTTTTCCTTGGCGTCGGCGTAGGCTTCCATCGTACCGTGGTAGTCGAGGTGATCACGCGTGAAGTTGGTGAACACCGCGACATCGACGCGCGCCCCGTTCATCCGCCCTTCCTCGATGCCGATCGAACTGGCCTCCAGGGCGCAGGCGGCGGCGCCATTGGCACGGAAATCGGCCAGATAGCGCATCAGGGTCGTCGCTTCCGGCGTGGTAAAACCGGTTTCGGCCAGCGCCCCCGGGAAGCCTGCCCCCAGCGTACCGATGATCGCGCAAGGCTTGGGATAAACCCGGGCCAGGCACTGGCTGATGGTGGTTTTGCCATTGGTGCCGGTAATCGCGATCAGCGACAGGCTCTCGCTCGGGTAGCCATAGACCGCATGCGCCAGAGGCCCGGCCAGCGGACGCAAGGCCGGCACGCTCAGATTCGGCACGTCATGCGCCCACACGAACTCGCCGCCCGGTTGCCACAGCACGGCAACGGCGCCCTTGGCCAGGGCGTCGGCAATATAACAACGGCCGTCGGCCAGATCGCCCGGGTAGGCCAGGAAAAGATCGCCCGGCAAGACCTGGCGGCTGTCGTCGGCAACGCCGGTCGGCACGATGCCCATGCTTTGCAGGCGGTCGAGGATTTCGCGCGGCGAGGTCACAGCTTGCCCTTTCCGGCATCGGCTGCCGCCACTTGCACCGGCGCATCGGGCGGGATACCCAGGGTGCGCAAGGCGCCGCCCATGATCTGCGAGAAGGCCGGGCCGGCTACATCGCCACCGAAGTGACCGCCAGCCGTCGGCTCGTCGATCATCACCGCCACCACCAGGCGCGGCTCGCTGATCGGCGCGATGCCGACGAAGGACGCCACGTATTTGCGGGCATAGACGCCGCCTTCGACCTTGTAGGCGGTGCCGGTCTTGCCGCCGACACGATAGCCCGGCACACGGGCCTTCGGCGCGGTACCTTCGGGGCCGGCCGCCATTTCCAGCATGGCGCGCAATTCGCGGGCCGTTTGCGGCGAAAAGACGCGCGTGCCATGCGGCGGCGCATCGTCGATCCGGGTCAGCGACAGCGGCATCAACTCGCCATCACGGGCAAAAACGGTGTAGGCCCGCGCCATCTGGATCAGGCTGACGGCGATGCCGTGACCATAGGACATGGTCGCCTGCTCGATCGGCCGCCAGTTCTTCCACGGCCGCAGACGGCCGGCGACCTCGCCCGGGAAGCCGAGATTCGGCGCCTGGCCGAAACCGACGCTGTCGAACAGATCCCACATTTCCTTGGGCGTGAAACCCAGCGCGATCTTCGCG
>CAZDRS010000238.1:0-4109 GCA_964507585.1 uncultured Dechloromonas sp. | reverse complement strand
ACCAGATCCTTGAAGAAGGGGCGCTCTTTGTGCACGGCGTAGAACTGGCCGGCTTCCTGCTCGGACAGCCAGGTCATGCGGGCGGCGATGACCTTCAGGCCGGCGCCTTCAAAACGGGAATAGATCTGGCCGATCACGTTCTTCTTGACGGCGTCCGGCTTGATGATGGAAAGGGTGCGTTCGATAGCCATGGTTTGCTCCGAGAAAGCTAGTCAGTTGAAAAACGGAGTATTTTAGCAGACTCGGCGTTCAAGCACCTGATTCACCGAGCCGGCTTCGCGCCGTCGCCCCCGGCACGCAAGGGCTCGCGCAAGAGACTGAATTGTCGCGGCGCAACGTACTGCAACAATTCCTTGCCCTCACCATCGACGACGACATCCAGCCCCTTGTCGGGATAGAGCAGATGCACGCGTTTTTCCGAGACGAGCAGGCGTTCGCCCGGCTGCCCAAAGCGCTGGATTACCGTCGCCTCATCGAGATTCACCGTCGGAATGACGCTGATCGCCCGGATCGGCAGGCGTTCAGCGGCGGCCAGATCGTCGGGATGCAGGGTGATCCTGCGGGTCGTGCTTTCCATGTGCTTTGCTTTCAGTGCTCGGTCACGCATGGCAAGCACCTCATTCTCGCCAGCCTCGACCGTCACGATGACGCGCGCCAGCACAAAACCGAGCGAGACCTGGGCGTAATAGCCCTCCAACGCACCGGCCTCGTTCGGCTCGGCAATGATTGCCACCTCGATTTCGCTGCCCAGCTTTTGCCGCACATCGCCCAAGGTACTGACACCCGGTTGCAGGCCGAACACCGTACTCCCGCCCTGGCCGTCGAGCTGGATCTGCCACGGTAAATTGCTGTTCGGATCGATGCCCTCTTTCTTGGCCACCCCGGGAATCAGGAAGGGAACGACCAAGGCGAGCAGAATCAGGGCAGCAATAGAGAAAGCAAATTTCATGGTTTTCCAACGGAGAAGACAGGCCGCCGATTGTGCCACAGCACACCCGGGCAAAAAGAAGGCCCCGGCGCACCGGAGCCCTCTTGCCGAACCAAATGTCGGTTAGCCCTTACAGCATGCCCAACTGCTGCGGCAACCACAGCGACAAGCCGGGCCAGTAGGTGACCACCATCAGGAAGCACAGCATCGACAGCAGCCATGGCCAGACTGCGACCGTCAGCTCGGTAATACCCATCTTGGTGATGCCGGATGCGACGTAAAGGTTCAGGCCGACCGGCGGATGGCACATGCCGACTTCCATGTTCACCACCATCAGGATGCCGAAATGCACCGGATGGATGCCGAGCGCCGTCGCCACAGGGAACAGGATGGGCGCGAAGATCAGCACGATGGACGATGGCTCCATGAAATTGCCGGCGAGCAGCAGGATGACGTTCACCGCGAGCAGGAAGGTGACCATGCCCAGGCCGTTGCCCAGCATCCAGTCGGCCAGCGCCTGCGGGATGTTTTCGTTGGTCATAATGAACGAGAACAGCACGGCATTGGTGATGATGTACAGCAGCATCGCCGACATGTTGGCCGAGTTGAGCAGCACCTTCGGCACATCCTTCAGGCCCATGTCCCGATAGATGAACACGGCGACAACGAAAGCATAGACGGCCGACATGGCAGCGGCTTCGGTCGGCGTGAAGATGCCGGTGTAGATACCGCCCATCACGACGACGATCAGCAGCAAGCCCCACACCGATTTGCGGAAGGCAACCCAGCGCTCGCCCCACGAAGCCTTGGGCTGACGCGGGTAGTCGAACTTGCGGGCGCGATACCAGGTCACGCCGCCGAGCACCCCGGCCAGGGCCAGGCCCGGGATGACGCCCGCCATGAACAGGGCACCGACCGAGGTGTTGGTCGCCACCGAGTACATCACCATGACGATCGACGGGGGAATCAGGATGCCGAGCGCCCCCGAAGTCGAGATCACACCGGCCCCGAACTTGTTCGGAAAACCGGCCTTGACCATCGCTGGCAGCAGAATGGAGCCGATGGCCACCACCGTCGCCGGGCTGGAACCGGACACCGCTGCGAACAGTGCGCAGGCCAGCACGCCAGCCAGGCCGAGGCCGCCATACCAGTGGCCAACCATGCTGGTGGCGAAATTGATCATCCGTTTCGCCACCCCGCCATGGGTCAGGAAGTTACCGGCCAGGATGAAGAACGGAATGGCCATGATCTCGAACTTCTCGATGCCGGTGAACAGCTTGAGCGCCACCGATTCGAGCGGCACCTGCGTCATCGTGAACAGGAAGGTCAGCACCGTCAGGCCGAGCGAAATCGAGATCGGCATGCCGGTCAGCATGAGGACAGCCAACAGGCTGAATATCACCAGGGCGTTCATTGCTGCTCTCCTTGGTCGGATTCACTACGGCGCTGCCCCTGGCGACGTTCCTCGGCAACATCGGCCTGCGCGCCGCGGCGCTCTTCGCCGCTACGCCGCTCGCCGATCTGGCTGTGCTTGAGGTCGTGCATGTGCAGGTTATCGTTCATGCCATAAACGTCGACATCGACCGGCAAGGGCGCCTCCTCTTCCAGGCCATCGACGTGGCCGTGATCGTGGTGCGGCAGTTCGCCCGTTTTCAGGAAGCCGACCGTAACCTGCAGGAAGCGGAAGCACATCAGCGATGAGCCGAGCGGAATGGCGCTGTAGACGATCCAGGTCGGCCACTCCAGATCAGGCGTGATCGGCCCTTCAAACAACTCCTCACCGGCGATGCCGAGCGCATTGAAGATGGCGTAGTGGGCACCGTTTTCCCAAACGAACTGGCCACCCAGCGTAGCCACCGTACCGGTGAACAAGGCACCAGCAAGCAGGCCGAAGACGATGAACTTGCCGCGCCGGGCATCGTCCAGGCGGTTGATCAGCACATCGACGCCAACGTGGATGCCGGTGCGCACGCCATAGGCTGCACCAAACTTGGCCATCCAGACGAACATGATGATGCACAGCTCCTGTGCCCAACTGAAATTGAGGCTGAGCAGCCAGTCCTGCAGCCCGGGAATCTCGATCCCGGCCAGGTAGCGGTGCGCTACGGATACGAAGATGATCAGCGTGGCCGCGCCCATCAGGAACGTGACCAGCCATTCTTCGAGATGATTGAGCACTCGATTGATCATGGTATTTCCCCCGATTGTCGAACGGGGGCCGCAGCCCCCGTTTTTTCGTTGAACCTGCTACGGGTTACAGGCTATCCGGCTTGAAGCCGGTGTCGCGATAGACGGCCTGGATAGTCTCCTTGCCAACGCGGTTCTCCATCTTCTGGTGCACCGTGACCATGGCCTTCTTGAACGCCAGGCGCTCTTCCTTGGTCGGCACGTAGACAGCCGTCTTGCCGCTCTTCTTCACCGCCTCCAGCGAGGAATCGTTCTCGACCTTGGCGATCTGGTTGGCGTAGCGGGTGGACTGCTCCATCGCATCTTCCAGCTGCTTGCGGATATCCGCTGGCAGGCCGTCCCAGAACTTCTTGTTCACGATGACGGCGTAGCCCAGATAACCATGCTCGGTCAGGGTCAGATGCTTTTGCACTTCATGCATCTTCTGGGTGTAGAGGTTGGAAATCGGGTTCTCGGTACCATCCACAACACCGGTCTGCAGGGCCTGGTAGACCTCGGAGAAAGCCATTACCTGCGGCATGGCGCCGACGGAGCGCATCTGCTCCTCAAGCACCTTGGACGACTGGATGCGCATCTTCTTGCCCTTCAGGTCGGCCGGCGTCTTGATCGGCGTGTTGGCCGAGAAGGACTTGAAACCGTTGTCCCAGAAGGCCAGGCCGCGGATACCCTTGGGCTCCAGCTTGGCGAGCAGCATCTTACCCACGGCGCCATTGGTCACCTTATGCAGGTCGTCGTAGTTGCCGAAAATGAACGGCAGGTCAAAAACCTCGAACTCCTTGACGCCGAGCGGGCCGAACTTGGCCAGCGATGGCGCCAGCATCTGCACGGCGCCGAGCTGCAGCGCTTCCATCTCTTCCTTATCCTTGTACAGGGTCGAGTTGGCATAGACCTCGACCTTGACCTTGCCGTGCGTCAGCTCGGCCGCCTTCTTGGCGAACATCTCGGCCGCCTTGCCCTTCGGGGTATCGGCCGCCACGACATGGCTGAACTTGAT
>CAZDRS010000237.1:0-4120 GCA_964507585.1 uncultured Dechloromonas sp. | reverse complement strand
CCGCCCCAGCCTTTCGACGATTCAGTGTGCAGGATGCGCATCAGACGGCGACCTCTTCGGCTTTCTGCATGCGGTACAGGCGGGCGTACAGGCCGTCGTGGGCGAGCAGCTCGGCGTGCGAGCCCTCTTCCTGCTTGTGACCGTGGGCCAGCGCGATGATGCGGTCGGCCCGTTCGATGGTCGACAGACGATGGGCGATGACCAGCGTGCTGCGCCCCTTCATCAGCTCGTCAAGCGCGGCCTGCACGTGGCGTTCGGACTCGGTATCGAGGGCCGAAGTCGCTTCGTCGAGGATCAGGATCGGTGCGTTCTTCAGGATGGCGCGGGCGATGGCCAGGCGCTGGCGCTGGCCGCCGGACAGCTTGACGCCGTTTTCGCCGATCATGGTGTTCAGGCCGTCAGGCAAGGCTTCGATGAATTCGAGGGCATGCGCCGCCTTGGCCGCGGCGCGGATTTCGTCCAGCGTCGCATCGCGCTTGCCGCCGTAGGCGATGTTGGCGCCGATGGTGTCGTTGAACAGCACGACATCCTGGCTGACCAGCGCGATGTTGTCGCGCAGGCTGTTCAGGCGGATGTTGGGCAGGGCGTGGCCGTCGACGCGGATTTCGCCAGCATCCAGCGCGTAGAAACGGGGCAGCAGGTTGGCCGCCGTCGTCTTGCCGCTGCCCGACGGGCCGACCAGGGCGACGCATTCGCCGGGGCGCAGGGTCAGCGACACGCCGTCGAGAGCCGGCCGCTCGGCACCGGGATAGGTGAAGGTGACCTTGTCGAACTCGACCAGCCCCTTGGCCCGACCCAGGTCTTCCTGGCCACTGTCCGGCTCGGCATCCTCGTCGATCAGCGAGAAGACGCTTTCCGCTGCCGCCAGACCGCGCTGGATCGGGGCATTGACGTCGGTCACCCGCTTCAGCGGCGCCATCAGCATCAGCATGGCGGTAACGAAGGAAACGAAGCTGCCGACCGTGGTCTGGTCGCTGGAAGCCTGCTTGAGCGCGACGCCCATGATGATGGCGACGCCGGTGGCGGCGAAGAACTGAACCAGCGGCGACTGTGCCGACGACGCCATGGTCGCCCGCATGGCCAGCCGGCGCTGCTCGCGCACCGACTGCGAAAAGCGGTCTTCCTCGTAGGCCTGGCCGCCGAAGATCTTGACTACCTTGTGGCCTTCGATGGCCTCCTGCAGCACCTGGGTGATCTTGCCCATCGACTCCTGCTGGCCGCGGGCGACGCTGCGCAGGCGCTTGCTGAAGACACGGACGACGACGGCGATGAACGGCACGACTGAGAGCGTGATCAGCGTCAGCTGCCAGTTCAGCCAGAGCAGCCAGATCAGCAGGCCGACGATGGACAGCGAATCCTTGATCAGCGAAGTCAGCGCATTGGTCGCCGCGCCGGCCACGCCGGTCACGTCGTAGGCGATGCGCGACATCAGGCGGCCGGAGAGGTTGTCGCTGTAGTAGCGGGTCGGCAGGCGAACCATGCGGGCGAACATGGCCTGGCGCAATTCGGCGACGACGTTGTTCGATACCCAGCTCATCAGGTAGTCGCCGAGGAAGCCGAAAATGGCGCGAACGAGGAAGATGCCCATGATGGCCAGCGGGTAGAACAGCCAGTCCCACGGGCCGTTGGCCTTGGAAAAACCATCGTCGAGCAGCGATTTCATAATCGCCGGAAAGACCGGTTCCGCCAGCGAGGACAGCCCCATGCACGCCAGCGCGGCGAGGAAGGCCTTCCAGTAGGGGCGGACATAGGTCAGCAGCCGGAGGTACAGCTCGCGGCTGGTCATGTCGTGCGACATGCAAATCCTTGAAGCAAAAAGTAGAACCGGAGATTATACCTTGGCCGCGTCAGCGGCCCAGCGCACGGTAGAGCGCCAGCAGGCGGTCGGCCATCGCCGGCAGGGTGAGCGGCTCGGCCACTGAGCGTGCCGCTGACCGCGCTGCCGTATTGCCGGCCAATCCGGCCAGGTCATCCAGCCGGCCGGCCAACCCGTCGATATCGACCGCATCGACCACCCAGCCGTTGTCGCCGGCATGCACCCACTCCTGCGCCCCGCAGGTTGTCGAGGTGACCACCGGCAGGCCGCAGGCAAAGGCCTCCAGCGCCGCGTTGGGGCACGGATCGTAGAGCGTCGGCAGCACGAAGCCGTCGGCCGCGCCGTACCACGGGCGCACATCCTTGAGAGGCCCGGTGAACAGCACCCGCCGATCCAAGCGGAGCAATTCGGACAACTTCTGCATCGCCTTCAGCTTGCGGTCGGCACCGACGATGACGATGCGCACATCAGTTCGCCGCATGCGCGCCGCGGCCCGCAGCAGCTGCGGTACGCCCTTGCGCTCGAAGCCGCTGCCGACGAAAAGCAGCAGCGGCGCCTCGTCGGGGATGCCGTTGCCGGCCCGCAGCGACGTGCGGAATTCATCAGCCAGCCCGGGGTGAAAAACCTCGGTATCGACACCGTTGTAGATCACCTGCAGCTTGCTGCGCGCCACACCGTAGTAGCGTTCGATTTCGTCAGCCACCATCTGCGAGTTGCAGATCACGGCGCGCAGGGCCGGGTGGGCGAACATCGCCCTTTCGGCGCCCAGCACGTAGCGGTGATACGGCGACCAGCGCTGCGTCGCCCGCTGCAACGGGCCGAGAATGCGGGCGCGATGGTCGAGCCAGGCGGCATGCACGCCATCGCCGGCGCGGAAAATCATGCAGCCTGGAATACGCTCGTGCGACTGGGTGATGTCGAAACCGCCCCTGGCCATTTCGGCCTGCGCCGCTTCGGCAAAACTGCGGTCGCGCGCCGCCCGGCCGCCGAGCAGCCGGGAATAGGCCGGGTCGCAGGTGATCTGCCTGAAACCCTCGCGCGGCGCACCATCCCAGTTGCGGGTGATCAGCGTCACCTCGGCTCCCTCGCCGGCCAGCGCGCCCAGCGCGCGCTCGACGAAGCGCTCGGCGCCGCCGAACGGGTTGTAGCGCTGGCGAACGATGGCGATCTTCACGCGCCGAGGAATTCCTGGGCGGCGGCCATCACGTCGTCGACGGCAATCGAGGTCAGGCAGTCGCTGACCTTGCCACCGCCGCAACCGTCATGGCCGCAGGGGCGGCACGGATGAACCGTGCTGGCGACGACGCGGCTGTTCGCGCTCCACGGCCCCCACTGCTTGTCGCCGGACGGCCCGAACAGCGCCACGGTCGGCGTACCCACCGCCGCCGCGATGTGCATGGGCGCCGAATCGACACCGATAAACAGCTTCGAGGCCTGGGTCAGCGCCGCCAGTTCCTTCAGCGACAACTGGCCGGACAGGCTGAACGCCGGCTTGGCCAGCCGCGCCTGGATGGCCTCCAGCATTTTCTTCTCGTCGTTGCTCGGCGCCGCCGTCAGCACCACGGCATGGCCCGCCGCCTGCAAGCGTTCGACCAGCGCCGCCATGCGCTCGACCGGCCAGCACTTGAAGAACCAGCGCGAGGCCGGATGGACATGGATGAAATCCTTGCCCTTCAGGCCGAAGCCGGCCAGATGTGCCGCCACCGCCGCCTCGGCGGCCGCTCCCGGGATCAGCGTCAGGCGCCGCTCGTCCGGCCCGGGCTGGATGCCCAGGCGACGCAGCGAATCCAGGTTGGTCTCCGCCATATGGCGCAGCGGGTTGTGCATGGTCTGGAGGTGCGTGAAGCTCTGTTTCCAGCGCTTGCTCCGCCCGCGCACCGCCGGGCCGAGCGCCCAGCGCGGCTTCAACAGCCGGCACAGCCAGGCGCCGCGCCAATGCTCGGTCAGATGGATGATCAGGTCGTAACCACGCGCCTTCAGCGCGTTGTACAGCGCCAGCTCGGCCTTGAGCTGGCCCATCGCACCCAGCTGCTTCCACTTGCGGTCGATGGTATGCACCTGCGCAATGGCCGGGTGCAGCGTCACCATCTCGGCCGTATCGGCATAGACCAGCGCGTCGATCTCGGCCTGCGGCGCATGCGCCTTCAGTACCGAGAAAACCGGCGAACTGACCAGCACGTCGCCGTGATGGCGCAGCTTGATGACCAGCGCCCGGCGGATTTCGCCGACCGGAATCGCGTCACGCAAGGGATTGAAATTTTCCATGCCCGGCATTCTACCGGGGGACATCGACCCGCGTGCAGG
>CAZDRS010000236.1:0-4135 GCA_964507585.1 uncultured Dechloromonas sp. | reverse complement strand
CACACTATTCCGAGAAGACCCAAGAAAATGAGCCTGCACCAGACCGGCTTCCAGGAAGTGCTGATGGCTGCCGAGTTGACCGGCAAGCTGCCGGCCGAACTGGTGCTGATCGGTGTCCAGCCGGAAGAGCTGGAGGACTACGGCGGCAGCCTGCGCGCCGTGGGCAAGGCGCAGATGGCGCCGGCGCTGAACAAGGCGCTCGACTGGCTGGAGCGCTGGGGAGCCGCCGGCCGCCTGTGCGACGGCGCAGCCGAGGCCATCACCGATGCGGCACTGGCCATCGAGGTTTATGAAGGCGAGCGGCCGCCAGCCGACCAGGCCTACCGCCTGGGCGATGCGCGCTTCCTCAATATGGAAGCAGTCTAAGCATGTGCCTCGGTATCCCCGTCCAGGTCATCGAATCCGGCGAGCATTTTGCCCGCTGCGTCGGCCGTGACGGCCGCGAACTGCGCGTCGACCTGGCTCTGGTCGGCACGCAGCCGGCCGGCACCTGGCTGCTCATTTTTCTCGATGCCGCGCGTGAGCTTATCGACGCCGAGCGTGCTGCCGCCATCAATGCCGCGCTGGATGCCCTCGACGCAGCACAGCGTGGCGAAACCGACTTGTCGGCCTTCTTCGCCGATCTCGATCGCGAACCCCAACTTCCTTCTTTCCTGAGGACACAACAAGCATGAGCCTCGAACTCAAAGCCGGCCCGACCTCGCTCGAACGCCTGCAAGCCGCCATTGCCCGCCTGGTGCAAAAGCACGGTTTTCTTGAAATCTCGGCCGAAATGCCGGTCGACCGCAGCAATGCCCGCCTGGTCGCCCTGCTGCTCACCGAAGACCCGCAGCGCAACCTGGAGGTGCTCGATGCCTGCGTGATCCTGCCCGAGGCGCTGAAGCCCCTCGGCGGTCAGGTCGCCCGCCAGGTTGCCGGCCCGGATGTCTCCGCCACGCTGCTCCGGCACTACGGCGTGGCTCGCGCCCCGGCCGTGGTCTTCCTGCGCGAGGGCGAATTCGTCGGCGTGCTGCAGGGTATCCGCGACTGGAACGAATACCAGGCCGAAGTCGAGCGCCTGCTTGCCGGCCCGGCACAACCCAAGCCAATTGGTATTCCCGTTCGCGTAATGAATACCCAGGGAGCCTGCGTATGAACCCCGCCATGCTGCGTCCTTTCCCGATCTCCGTCGTGGCCATGGGCCCCGGCTCGCAAGGCGAGGAGGCGCCGGACTACCTGCCGATGCCCAAGGGCATGGAAACCTTCCACCAGCCGCGCCTGCCGGACAATGCGACGCCGGCTTCGATTGCCGAAGCGGCGCGGGTACTCGGCTATTTCGTCGATGGCGCGGCCGATGCCGGCTTTGCCGGCGGTGCCAAGCTCGACCTGCTCGGGCTCGATGGCGACGTGCGCGAGGTCATCAACCAGTCGATGGGCTTCGGCGAAGTTAGCGCCTTCACCACGGCGCCCGAACACTGGCGCGTGCAGGAAACCGCCTTCGCCGGCATCTGGCGCGTGCTCAAGCTGGCCGATGACGGCAGCCTGCTGCTCGACCGCCTGGAAACCGGCAGCATCCCGGAAGCGCTGATCGACACCATGCAGCGCACGGCCAGTGCCGAACTGCCGGCCCCCGACTACCCGGCCGGTTGCATGAACGCCCAGGCCCTGGTCGAGGAAATCCGCATGCAGGCCGCCGCCTACCGGCCGGGGCAGGCGGTGCACGTCATCAACCTGACCCTGTTGCCGGTCAGCGATGCCGATCTCGACACGCTGTACGGCTGGCTCGGCCACCGCGAGGTGTCCATCCTGTCGCGCGGCTATGGCAACTGCCGGATCACCAGCACGCGCCTGAAGAACGTCTGGTGGGTGCAGTACTTCAACAGCATGGATGCGCTGATCCTCAACTCCATCGAAGTCGTTGCCATGCCCGACGCGGCGCTGGCGGCCGACGAGGATTTCGACGATTCCATCGAACGCCTGCGCGAATACCTCGACATGATGGCCGAACCTGTTTAGGGAAGCGCTGATCAAATCGTCATCCCCGCGCAGGCGGGGATCCAGTTCTTTGATTTCTCTGGATTCCCGCTTTCGCGGGAATGACATTCCCGAATAAATCAGTGCCTCCTTAGGTAGGTGGCCTGCTTCGCAAACGATCGCAACATGAAAGCTTGTCTTTGCCCCGCTGGCGTTGTTGCTCATCCTCGCGATAGCATTGGCTATCGCTGCGTTTCGCGCCTAGCCAGCGGCGCAAATCCGGCGCTTTCATTTTGTTGCGCCCATCACGAAGCAGGCCACTAGCAATGCGATTCGAAGGTTCCCATCTCGGCGTCAAGCCGGAAGACAAGCTGGAGTGCGGTATCTGCTGGTGGGTCTACGACCCGGAGCAGGGAGACGAGACGCGCAATGTGCCGTCCGGAACCGCCTTTGCCGACCTGCCGGAGGATTGGTGCTGCCCCGGTTGCGATGCACCCAGGCACAAGTTCATGGTGCTCGGCGAATGAAACCCTGGGTGGAGAACCCGTCGGCGCAGCTCGAAACCGTTTTTGCCGATATCGCGGCGACGCGCATGGCCGGCCTGCCGATCTGCAATGCGGCGCTGCACGTCGAGGCCATCGGCTTCCAGCGACGGGCGGATGGTCACTGGGCCGGCGTCCTGGTCACCCCATGGGGCATCAACCTGCTCTGCCTGCCGGGCGCGGCGGACAGCTGGCCGAATCTGCCGGCCTGCGCCAAGCATTACTGGCAGTTTCCATCCGGCGAGTACGAATTCACCGTCGCCGACGAGGCGCGGATCGGCAACTACCATCTCTGCTCCCTGTTCTCGCCGGCGCTGGAGTTTCCCAGCCAGGAGCAGGCGCGGCTGACCGCCCTGGCGGTAGCCCACGCGCTGGGCGCCGAGCCGTTGGCCGAAAGCCTTGCCGAAGCCCAGCCTCGCCCGGCCAGTCGGCGCGCCTTCCTCGGGTTGGCGGGATGACCTCGGCCGGCCAGTTGCGCGTTGGCGCCCGCTTCGTCGAAGGTGAAATCCGCGATCTGGCGGTCGATCTGCAGCGCCCGTCGATCACCCGCCTGTTCATCGGCCAGTTGCCGGACGTGGTGATCAAGACCGTGCCCTACCTGTTCACGCTGTGCGCCCATGCCCAGCGGGCTGCCGCGCAGGCGGCCGTCAATGCTGCGTTGAGCGAAACGCCGCACCCGCCGGAGCCGGCGGAGCTGTGGGTCGAGATGCTGCACGAGAACCTCTGGCGCCTGCTGCTCGACTGGCCGGTCGCCGTTGGCTTGCCGCCAGCGCGGGAAGCCTTCGTTGCCTGGCGTGCCCGCCGGCAGGAAGCCGATTGTGCGGCCCTGACGCGAGCCTTGCTCGACGAAACCTTGCACCCGCTGGCCGCCGCCTGCATGGCCCGACTCGGCGAAGCGGAGGGGCAGGCGGTGCCCCATCCGGCTGCCGCTGCCCGCCTCGATCCCGAGGCCTGGCTGGCTTATTGGCGCGGCGAAGCAGACAGCCTGCCGGCCTTGCCCGTCCCGGGCTCCGTCCTTGCCGCCTATCGCGCCCGCCTGGCTGAAATCGATGCGGCGGTGGCCGGGCTGGCTTCCGGCGAGCCCTTTCCCATTGCCCGGGCCGGTGAAGGCGGCTGGGGCGTTGGCCAGACGCTGACGGCACGGGGGCGCTTGAGCCACGCCGTGCATGTCGTCGATGGCAAGGTGGCGCGCTACCAGGTGCAGGCGCCGACCGATGGCTACTTTGCCGATGCTGCACCGCTCACCGTATTGCTCGCCAATCGCCGATTTGTTGGGTTGGATCAAGCACGACAGGCACTCGATCAGGCGATACTGGCGCTTGATCCCTGTTTGCCCTACACGCTGGAAGTTCAAGATGCATGAAATGTCGCTCGCCGAAGGCGTGTTGCAGATTGTCGAAGACACCGCGCGGCGCGAGAACGCCAGCCGTGTGAAGCTGGTCGTGCTGGAAATCGGCCGCATGTCGTCGGTGCAGCCGGAGGCGCTGCGCTTCTGCTTCGATGCCGTCACGCGCGACAGCATCGCCGACAGCGCGCGGCTGGAAATCGTCGACGTGCCGGGCAGCGGCTGGTGCATGCAATGTGCGGCGACGGTGCCGATGCAGGAACTCTACGGCGCCTGCCCGACCTGCGGCAGCCAC
>CAZDRS010000235.1:0-4144 GCA_964507585.1 uncultured Dechloromonas sp. | reverse complement strand
GCGGTGCATTTTCCGGCCGGTAATCGCGGAAGACGACCGGCAAAGCGAGCTGGGCTGCGCGTTCAGCCAGCAGGGCACGGTCGGCCAGAATGACCGGATGCGCCTCGCCGGGATTCACCGCCAGATGCAGGCACAACTCCGGCCCGATACCGGCCGGTTCGCCGCTGGTGACGGCTATGCGTGGCGGCATCACTTTTCGTCGAGGCGATTTTCGACGTAGGTACGGTCACGCAGCTGGCGCAGCCAATCCTGGTAAGCCTCGTCGAGCTTGCGTTCGCGGATGGCCTGGCGGGCAAGGGTGCGCTGGCGTTCGGAGGAGACATCCTTTTCGCGCCGTTCCTGCACCTGGATCAGATGCATGCCGAAAGGCGACTGCACAACCGGGCTGACTTCATTGACCTTCAGCGCATTCATGGCCTGCTCGAATTCCGGCACCGTATCGCCAGGATTCAGCCAGCCCAGATCGCCCCCCTTGGCAGCCGAGCCATCCTGCGAGTAGAGACGGGCCTGCTCGGCAAAGTCGATGCCATTGACGATACGCTCGCGGACATTTTCCAGCTTGCGGCGTGCCTCTGCTTCGGAAACCACTTCATTCACCCGGATCAGGATATGGCGCGCCCGGGTTTGCTGGACGGATGCGGTATCGGAACCGCCACGCTTGCCGATCAGCTTGACGATGTGAAAACCGGCCGAGGAGCGCAACAGGTCGCTGACCTCGCCAGCCTGCAGACGCCCGGCCACCTCGGCGTAAAGCGATGGCAGGCGGCTCAGCGGACGGAAGCCGAGGTCACCGCCTTGCAGCGCATCCGGCGCGTCGGAGAAGGCCGCCGTCAGCACGGCAAAGTTCTCGCCGCCACGTGCCCGCTTCAGCGCCTGTTCACCGCGCAGACGCAGCTTTTGCAGTTGTTCCGGGCTGGCCGATTCCGGGGCGCGCAACAGAATGTGGGCCAACTGGTATTCCTCGGCGCTGCCGGCGGCTGTCTGGTTAGCCAGGTAATTGTCGATTTCGCCATCCGAGATGACCAGCTTGCTATCGACCTCGCGTTCGCGCAGGCGGACGGAAAGCATTTCGTTACGGATATCCTCACGGAAGCTGGGGTACTGCATACCGTCCTTCTCCAAGGCAGCACGGAATTCCGGCAGCGTCATCTTGTTGCCGGCGGCGATGCGGCCGATGGCCTGATCGAGCTGCGTATCGTCCACACGCATGCCGGATTCCTTGGCGTACTGAAGTTGGGCCCGATCCATGATCAGGCGCTCCAGCATCTGCCGCTCCAGCACATCCTGCGGCGGCAGCGGCGTGCCCTGTTTCTGCAATTGTTTGAGCGCCGAGGCGAGGCGACTGCGCAACTCAACATAGGTAATGACATCGGTGCCGACCACGGCAACGATGCGATCCGCCTCGACAGGCTCCTGCGGCGCGGCGACAGCGGCCTGGGAGAGCAGTCCGGCCAGGCCGGCGATCAGGAAAACGAGAAGACGAACGAATGAGGTCATGGATTTCACTAGGGGGTAAGCAGGCTGCTGTTGGTGGGCAGTTCGTTGATCTTGCCATATCCGGGCACACTGCGCCGAAGCATGCCGATCGGGTTGGAGCCGATACTGCCGAAGTCGTTCAGTTCGAGTTGCAGGAACAAGGTTTCGTTGGGCGAACCTGAAATGGCTGTCAGGCGTTGGCCAACCAGGCGCAGCGACCAACAACTGGCGTTGTACTCGATGCCGGCGATCATTTCGAGCGCCTGTTTGTCGCGCAGCGAGTAGTTGTAGCGACCGACCGCATACCAGTTGGCCGACAGCGGCCATTGGCCGGCGAAATCGACCTGATCGACCGTCGAGCTGCCGGTCAGCGCATCGCGCGTGTAGCGGTAGCTGGCGGAGAGCACCTTGCCGTATTCCGGCTGGAAACGGGCGCCCGCCGAGAAACGCTCGATGACGTTTTCGCGGTAGTTGTACTCGGCCGCCAGGTCGGCATAGGTCTTGGATGCAACCAGGCCATTGAAGGCCGCGACGATATTGGAAAAGTCGCTCGCCCGTGTCGTTTCGCCACTGATCGAAACGCGTTGCGGCTTGAAATAGTAGCGCTGACCGACCATGGCCTTGAAGCGCTCGACACCGGTCTCACCATCGAGCAGGCGCGTGGTCAGGCCAGCCGTCAGCTGGTTGGCATCGTTGATCCGGTCGTAGCCGCTGTAGCGGTTCTCGGAGAATATCTGCGCGAAGTTGAAGTCGCTCAAACCGGTATCGAACAGCGGAATCTGGCTCTGATCCTTGTACGGGATATTCACGTAGTAAAGGCGCGGCTCGAGGGTCTGGATGTAATCCTTGCCGAACCAGTTCCCCTCGCGTTCGAAGACCACGGTCGAATCGAGCGAGAAGGTCGGCAAGGCGCGACTGAAGGTATTGGGCTGGCCCGACGCCTGTTCGTCCAGCGAGTACTTCGTCAGGTGCAAACCGACCTTGGGGGTTATCTGGAAGGCCGGGTGCACGATAGGCAGAGACAGCTGCGGGTAGAAGACCATACGGTCGCCCTGCACCTTGCCGGCATCGACATGGGTGAAGCGGGTATATTGGCCGACCACGCTGAAATCTGTCTTGAACACGTTGGGTTTGTAGCCGAGGAAGTTCAGCTGCGGCTCAAGAAAGTAAGGGCGAGTGACCGGATTGCTCGGATCGGTCTGCAAGGTCTGGTAACGCAGCACCTGCATGTTGGTCTGCAGCCAGGGCGCTGGCGAATAGCCGAGCTGTACCTGGCGCGGCAATTGGGTCTGCGAAGTCTGCATCAGGCGGGAGGTCAGATCCTGCCAGTAATAATCGTCGGAAACGCCGTTCCAATTGACCAAGGCCGAGAAGCCTTGCCCAAGGTTCTGCCGGTGATCGATGCGATAGGCGTAACGGCTACTGCCGAACATCTCGTCGTTCGGCATGTACTCGAGGCGCACCTGCCCCTCATAATGGTAGTCAACGTAGCGCGCATCGGCCCCCAGTTGCACACCACGCTTGGACATATAGCGCGGCACCAAGGTCAGGTCGTAGTTCGGTGCCAGATTGAGGTAATAGGGCAGCGAAAAATCAAGGCCGCTGCGCGTCGAAGCGGAAAAATGCGGATGCAGGATGCCAGAGCGCCGCTGGCTGCTGAGCGGGAAGGAAGCCAGCGGCGTATAGACGATGGGCACGCCCTGGAACCACAAGGTCGAATCCTTGGCCCGGCCTTCGCTGTTGTCGTAATCGAGGTGCGTCTCGGCACTCTGCAGATACCAGTCGGCACTGCCGGGCTTGCAGGTCGAATAGGTATTCGAGAAAAGCGTCATCTGGTTCTCGCCCTCGAAATCCATCCTTTCGGCATAGCCATTGGCTTCCGACTGGCGTGCGGGCGGCAGCTTTGTCGGCAGGCCGTAGCTGTTGGCCACATTGAGCATCATCGGCGCACCGGAAGTATTGGCAGTGCTGCTCGCCACCGTGACGACCGTCTGTTGCTGCGCATAGAAGCGGCTCGGCACCTCGCGCGCAATGCGGTAAGTCACCTGCTCGGCCGAACCGATCTGATCGGCCATGCGCATCTTCAGGTGCGGGCCGGTGATCTCGGCACCATCCTGCAGCAGGCGCACATTGCCGGTCGCCTCGACCTCGTCTTCCAACGGGCGATAGGTGAGCTGGTCGGCAAAGACCAGCGTATCGACCTTGCGCAATTCGACATTGCCTTCGGCCACGCTGACCTCGTCCGCCTGGCCTTCGATCTGGTCGGCGATAATGAACAGCGGATAGCTGTCGTCCTGCTTCAGGGCGACGGGTGCCACCTCGGAAGGTGCAAACATCGGTACCGCCGGTTTTTCTGCCAGCGCCTTCTGCTTCTTCAGCACATTGAATTTGCGCTCCTGGCGCAAACTCAGGGGCATATCGTTGGCCGCCAACAGTATCGGTGCTGACGACGGGGCGGCCGGCTCGCTGCTCCCCGAAACATCCAGTCGCTCGATATCGGCGATCGCGTGCCCGGACTGTGTGCCAGCAAACAGGCAGCAGACCAGGACAGCAAGCGGACGACGGGAAAAACCGGGCATGCGGGCGTTCGAGGATGAGTGAGAACCGGAACGGCCGGAACCCGAGTGTTAAAATCGCGCCATTTTACAACGAACACCTCACCGCCGAT
>CAZDRS010000234.1:0-4165 GCA_964507585.1 uncultured Dechloromonas sp. | reverse complement strand
TGACGTCGATGGTGGTCATCGCCTCGGTCTGGTCGATGATCAGGTAGCCGCCGGATTTCAGGTCGACGCGGCGGGCCAGGGCTTTCTGGATTTCCTCCTCGACGCCGTGCAGGTCGAACAGCGGACGCTGGCCGAGATAGTGTTCGAGCAGTGGCAGGACGGCCGGGGTGTATTCCTCGGCAAAGGTGGTCAGCTTCTGGAAGTTTTCTCGCGAGTCGATGACGATGCGCGTCGTCTCGGGATTGACGAAATCGCGCAGCACGCGCTGGCCGAGCGACAACTCCTGGTAAAGCAGGGTCGGCGGCGCCGAGATGCGCGCCTTGTCGCGGATGTCGGCCCAGGTTTTCTTGAGGTAGGCGATGTCGGTGGCAAACTCCGCTTCGCTGGCGTTCTCGGCCATGGTGCGAACGATGAAGCCGCCTTTCTCGTCTTCCGGCATCAGGCGGGTCAGCTTCTCGCGCAGCGCCTCGCGCTCGGCTTCCGATTCGATGCGCTGCGAAATGCCGATATGTTTTTCCTGCGGCAGATAGACCAGCATGCGGCCAGCGATGGAAATCTGCGTCGATAGCCGCGCTCCCTTGGTGCCGATCGGATCCTTGACCACCTGCACGACGATGCTCTGTCCTTCGGCCAGGATCTTCTCGATCGGCCGCTCGGTGGCCGTTTCGCGCGGCTGCCAGATATCGGCCACATGCAGGAAGGCCGTACGATCCAGGCCAATCTCGACAAAGGCCGATTGCATGCCGGGCAGGATGCGGCAGATGCGCCCAAGATAGACGTTGCCGACCAAGCCGCGGCTCGCCGTCCGCTCGATATGCAGTTCTTGCACGACCCCCTGTTGCATGACGGCAACGCGGGTTTCCTGCGGAGTGAAATTGATCAGGATTTCTTCGGTCATACGCTCTACAATTCGCGGTTTTTTCAGGATTTTACTATGCGCAAGGCGCCCGAACTCCTCGCTCCTGCCGGCTCGCTCGACATGATGCGCACCGCCTTCGATTTTGGCGCCGATGCGATCTATGCCGGCCAGCCGCGCTACAGCCTGCGCGTACGCAACAACGAGTTCGGAACGCTGGAAAAACTGGGCGAAGGCATCGCCGAGGCACATGCCCGCGGCAAGCAGTTTTTCGTCGTCAGCAACATCTTCCCGCACAACGCCAAGCTGACCACCTACCTCGACGACATGGCGCCGGTCATCGCGCTGAAGCCGGATGCCCTGATCATGTCCGACCCCGGCCTGATCGACATGGTGCGCGAGCAATGGCCCGAGCAAGCCATCCATTTGTCGGTGCAGTCGAATACCGTCAACTGGGCAGCGGTTCGCTTCTGGAAGAAGCTGGGGCTCACCCGCATCATCCTGTCGCGGGAATTGTCCCTCGACGAGGTGGCTGAAATCCGCCAGCAGTGCCCGGATATCGAGCTCGAAGTGTTCGTCCATGGCGCGCTGTGCATCGCCTACTCCGGCCGCTGCCTGCTCTCCGGCTATTTCAACCACCGCGATCCCAACCAGGGCACCTGCACCAACTCCTGCCGCTGGGACTACAAGGTACACACCCCACCCGAGCAGCCCGTACAGTTCATGGATCGCGATACCGAAATCCTGATCGAGGAAAAGCAGCGCCCGGGCGAACTGATGCCGATCGAGGAAGACGAGCACGGCACCTACATTATGAACTCGAAGGATCTGCGCGCCATCGAGCATGTGCATCGCCTGGTCGACATCGGCATCGATTCGCTGAAAATCGAAGGCCGCACCAAGAGCCCCTACTACGTCGCCCGTACTTGCCAGGCCTACCGCCAGGCCATCGACGACGCCGTCGCCGGCCGCCCCTTCGATGCCAGCCTGCTCGGCGAACTGGAAAACCTGGCCAACCGCGGCTACACGGATGGCTTTTACCAGCGCCACCACGATGCCGACTACCAGAACTACCTGCGCGGCCATTCCGAATCGGATCGCAGCCAGTATGTCGGCGATGCCGTGGCTTTCGACGAAGCACGCGGCCTGATGGAAATCGCCGTCAAGAACCGCTTTGCGCTGGGCGACGAAGTGGAATGCGTCTACCCCGCCGGCAACTACCGCTGGCGCCTGACCCGGATGGAAAACAAGGACGGCCAGCCGGTGTCCGTCGCCCCCGGCAGCGGCCATCGCGTATGGGTCGATTTGCCGGCTTTGTACACCAATTCTTTCGTCGCGCGTTTTGTGTAACAAAAATCATACAAATCAACACGCAACCAACTTTGTGCACCGCAGCAATTGCGGTAAAATCACCGCCATGAGCCAGAACTCCAGCCGCATGCCCTTGATCGACGCCCTGAAGGCGCTTGCGGCATTGCTCGTCCTGATGAACCATTTTTCGTCCTACGGCCCGCTGGCCCAGGCCGCACGCGACTATTTCCCGGGCGTTTTCAACTGGTTCTTCGAATACGGCCGCATGGCTGTCCAGGTTTTCCTGGTCATTGCCGGCTTCCTGGCGGCGCGCGGCCTGTCGGCCCAGGGCCAGGCGCTGAACAGTTCGCCCCTGCCCCTGATCTGGAAGCGCTACCTGCGGCTGGCCGTGCCTTATCTGGCCGCGATTGGCCTGGCGATCATGGCCGCGGCCATTGCCGACCGCTGGATGGAAGACGACGCCATTCCGGCGCGCGCCACCTTCCTGCAATGGCTGGCCCACGCCACGCTGCTGCATGGCCTGCTCGGCTTCGACGCCCTGTCGGCCGGCGTCTGGTACATCGCCATCGATTTCCAGCTCTTTGCGCTGATGGCCATCCTGCTCTGGTGTGGCCGCATTCGCTTCGTTGCCCCGGCACTGGTGCTCGCTGTCGCCACCGTCTCGCTGTTCTGGTTCAATCGCGATGCCAGCTGGGATAACTGGGCGATTTATTTCTTCGGTTCCTATGGCCTGGGCACCGCCGCCTGGTGGGCTTCCGACCGCAAGCAGATGTCGGCCTGGCTGGGCGTCATGCTCACCGTCGCCATCGCTGCGCTGGTCATCGACTTCCGCCTGCGCATCGCCCTGGCGCTGGGCGTCGCCCTGCTCCTGGGTTTCAGCCGCCGTTCCGGCCTGCTCGAACAGTGGCCCAACTTCCGGCCGCTCGCCTTCCTCGGCCAGATTTCGTACTCGGTCTTCCTGGTGCACTTCCCGGTGCTACTGCTGGCCAACACCCTGTATGCCCAGACCGACTATGACTCGTCGCTATCGACGCTGGTCTGGCTCGGTCTCTCGCTGAGTGCCAGCATCGCCGCGGCAACCCTTTTCTTCCGCTGGATCGAAAGCCCGGAAGCCAGCCGCCGCATCACCATGGCGCTCGGCTGGCTGGTCGGCCTCCTGCTGGCTGCCGCCCGCCGGGTGCCGGGCATCGGCACCCTGCTCGACCTCGTCCTCCGCCGCGCCTGATCAGTCCGCCAGTTCCGGCCGGGCACGGAAGTTTTCCAGTGCCTCCGGGTTGGCCAGTGCTTCGACGTTCTTCACCGGCCGGTCGTGCACGACGTTGCGCACGGCCAGTTCGACGATCTTGCCGGACTTGGTGCGCGGGATGTCCTGCACTTGCACGACCCGGGCCGGCACATGGCGCGGCGTGGTGTTGTCGCGAATCTGCTTTTTGACGCGCTCGATCAGCGCGGCATCCAGCACATGCCCTTCCTGCAGTTTGACGAAGAGCACGACACGCACGTCGTCGTTCCTGCCCGGCGGCCAATCCTGGCCGATGACCAGGGATTCGAGGATTTCCGGCAACTGCTCGACCTGGCGGTAGATTTCCGCCGTGCCGATACGCACGCCGCCCGGATTCAGCGTCGCATCCGAGCGGCCGTAGATGATCATGCCGTCATGTGCCGTCAACTCGGAGAAATCGCCGTGGCACCAGATATTGGCGAAGCGCTCGAAATAGGCAGCACGATATTTGGCGCCGTCCGGATCGTTCCAGAAGCCGACCGGCATGACCGGGAAGGGCTTGGTGCATACCAGTTCGCCTTTTTCGGAACGTACCGACCGGCCGTCGTCGTCAAAGACATCGACCGCCATGCCCAATCCCCGGCACTGGATTTCGCCGCGATAGACCGGCAAGACCGGGTTGCCAAGAACGAAGCAAGAAATGATGTCGGTGCCACCGGAAATCGAGGCGAGCAGGATGTCCTGCTTGATTTCGCGATAGACCCAGTCGAAGCCTT
>CAZDRS010000233.1:0-4191 GCA_964507585.1 uncultured Dechloromonas sp. | reverse complement strand
TCGTCGGTTTCGGAACTTTCAAGTCCGCAAAGCGCGCAGCGCGCACCGGCAAGAATCCGAAGACCGGCGCCACGCTCAAGATTCCCGCTACCACGGTGCCGAAGTTCACCGCCGGTACGGCTTTCAAGGCCGCTGTTGCCGCCAAGAAGTCGGCTGCCAAGAAGAAGTAATTTCGGCGTTTTTGAATGCGGGGTTCGCCATCGGTGGGCTCCGCTTTTTAGTTTCCAATGAACGATTCCAATCCTGAAAATCCTGTTGAAAATACGCCTGAGCCTCAGCCTGCGGTAGCGCCGCAGTTCGACGCCCGGCGCCGTTTGCGTGAACTGCTGTCGGTTCCCGAGCGCGATCGTAGCGATGAGCAATGGGATGAAATTATCGAGCTGGAAATCCAGCTTGCGCCTGGCAACCGGATTTCCGGTAACGAGCCGCACGGTGGCGGTGGCAACCAGGGGCGTGGCAACCAGCAGCACAGCAAGTCGGGCGGCGGTGGTGGCCAGCAACAGAAGAAGCATCGGCCGCGCACCAACAATAATCGCCGGCCGCGCCAGAACAAGCCGCAATCGGGCGGTGGCGGCAATCCCGCCTGATTTGTTTGTAACCGTTCCCTGAACCGGCATAATTGCCGCATGCAGCAGTTTGATCTGATCATTGTGGGCGGCGGCCTCGCCGGCGCCAGCTTGGCGCTTGCCTTGCGCAATTCGCGGCTGCGGATTGCGCTGGTCGAAAGCCAGCCGCCGCGTCGTCCGGATGGCTGGGACGCGCGTATCTACGCCATTAGCCCGGCAAATATCGAATTTCTCGACAGCATTGGCGCCTGGCGTCATCTCGATAGTGGCCGAATTTGCCCGATTCGGGCCATGGAAGTGTTTGGTGATGCAGGCGGTGCGCTGTCCTTTTCGGCCTATGAGACCGGTGTGCCGCAACTGGGGGCGATTCTCGAATCATCGCTGATGGCTTGCGAGTTTTGGGAAAGCGCCAAGCGGCAAAGCAACCTCACCCTGTTTTGTCCGGCTCGCCCGGATGCCATCGAGTTTCGCCATGATGCGGCCGTGCTGCGCTTGGCCGATGGTGGCTTGCTGACGGCGCCTTTGTTGGTCGGTGCTGATGGGCGCGACTCCTGGGTGCGTCAGTCTGCCGGCCTGGCGGCGGTCAATACGCCATATGGCGAGAAGGGCGTGGTGGCCAATTTTGCAACCGAAAAGCCACACCGCAACTGTGCTTTCCAGTGGTTCCAGGATGATGGGGTGCTTGCTTACCTGCCCTTGTCCGGCAACCGTATCTCCATTGTCTGGTCGACGCCGGATGCTCATGCCGACGAATTGTGTGCCTTGCCGGCCGATTTGTTCTGTGAGCGCGTTGCCGAAGCGGGGGGGCGCATGCTGGGTAGCCTTGAGTTGTTGACGCCGCCCGCAGCTTTTCCGCTGCGCCTGATGCGCGTGCCGCAGACCGTGGCACCTCGCCTGGCATTGGTCGGCGATGCGGCGCATGGCATCCATCCCTTGTCCGGGCACGGTATCAACCTGGGATTCCAGGATGCCCGGGTGTTGGCCGAGTTGCTGGCCGCAGCCCAGCCCTGGCAGGATATTGGCGAAGAGCGTTTCCTGCAGCGTTATCAACGCGCCCGGCGGGAAGAAACCGTATTGATGCAGACCACGACAGACGGCTTGCGTCGCCTGTTCCGGGCCTCGCCGCCCGGGTTGCGCCCCTTGCGTAATTTTGGCTTGAGCCTGACCAATGGCCTGCCTTTCATCAAGAATGCCCTGGTGCGTTATGCGCTCGGGGCGCTTTAGGAGATTTCCATGCTGAAAAAGATGTTGTCCCTGACGTTGGCCATGGCCTTTGCGTCGTTTGCCGTGGCTGACGAGGCCGATGTCAAGAAGGCCATGGAAGCCAAGTTGGGAGCCAAGGTCGAGGCGGTGAGCAAATCGGGCTATCTCGGTTTGTACGAGGTGTATGCCGATGGGGCCATCTTCTATACCGATGAAAAGGTTTCGGCGATCGTGGTGGGCGGGCAGTTGATCGATGCCAAGACCATGAAGAATGTGACCGACGAGCGCATGAAGAAGCTGACGGCGATCCGTTTCAACGACCTGCCGCTGGATCGCGCCATCAAGCAGGTGCGCGGCGATGGCAAGCGGGTGCTGGCGACTTTCGAGGATCCGAACTGCGGTTATTGCAAGCGCCTGGCCAAGGAAATGCAGAAGCTGGACAACGTCACGGTGTACACCTTCCTCTACCCGATTCTTTCGGAGGACTCGGTGCGCAAGTCGAAGCAGATCTGGTGTTCGACTGATCGTGCCAGGGCCTGGAACGACTGGATGATCGAGGGCAAGGCGCCGTCCGGTCGCGAGGACTGCGATACCACGGCAGTGAACAAGAACCAGGAGTTCGGCCGCAAGCTGAATATTTCCGGAACGCCGACGATGTTCTTTGGCGATGGCGAACGAATCCCGGGAGCGATTCCGCTGGCGCGTATCGAGCAGAAGCTGAATCAGGTGAAGTAAACATGAGCGATTGCCACGCCGTTATGTGCGAGCTGGCAGATCCCATTCGGGCACCCGGCAGGTAGGCGCCTGATGGAAAAAGAGGCGTTCAGCCAGAGATTTGGGCGGGTTTGCCGCTCATCGCAGGTATGGCTGGTCGTCTTTTTTTTGCTGACCTGGCTGGGGGTTGCCGGCTTGGTCGTGTTTTTGCTGCAGGAGCATCGTCTGCAGGCAGAGCGCAAGGCTGAGGCCGATGCGCTGGCGGTTTCCGCCTTGTTGGAAGCCCGTTTGTCGGGAACGATGCAGCGCCTGCAGGCGGATCTTGAACATCTGGCCCTTACCTTGCCGGGCGAGGCTTTTCGCCAGGCGGCTGTACCGCATTTTCGGATCCCGATCGTGCGGGAGTTGGGGCTGCATGCCAGCCGGTTTCCGGAGGTGGCGAGTTTCCGGGTACTCGATGCGTCGGGTGTGTTGCTCTATGCCACGGCCGGGCGTCTCGATGAAACGAATTTCAGCGATCGCAGTTATTTTCGGGCCTTCGAGAATGCGGGGGGGAACGGCCTGTTCTTTTCCGAGGTCGAGCGGGAGCGCGTTTCGGCGCGTTTGGTGCTCAATGTGGCCGTGCCGTCACGGCAAGATACGGGAGGGCTGAAGGGCGTTGTCGTTGCCCGGCTGGATCTTGCCTATCTGGGGCAATGGTTCGATAGCGTGGCGGTGGGGGAGCGTGGCGTCGTTTCTTTCCGTCGGGTCGAGGATGGCAGCTTGATCTTGCGGCGCCCGCTCCTGCCCGATCTGGTCAATCAGCCACTGCTCAATCATCCGCTACAGCAGCGCATGGAAGCCGGCAGTCGCTCGGGAACGGTGCGCATGCGAGCGACGCTGGATGGTGTCGAGCGCATATACGGCTATCGGCGCCTGGGGGATTACCCCCTCTATGTCATCGCCGGATTGGCCACTGACGATTATCTGGCTGAGTGGCGCCATGACTGCATGCTGGCTGCCGTGGCCGGCCTGCTGCTTTTCCTGGCCTGGTTGCTGGCTTTGCTGCGCGTCTTGCGGGCCGGGGCCCGGGAGGCGCAGACGGCGGGGCGGTTGCAGGATAGCGAGGCGCGCTATCGCATGCTGGCCGAGAACAGTCACGATGTGATCTGGACGGTCGATATTCCAACGCGCCGCTATACCTATGTCAGCTCATCGGTGAGCGAGATGATGGGCTTCAGTGTGGAAGAGGTGGTCGGGCAGCCCTACGATTCCTGGCTGACGCCGGACTCGGCCGCTCGCCTGGCGCGCGAGGTCGATCTGCGCCTGCGCCGCATCGCTGCAGGGGATCAGGCGGCCAGTGTGCTGGTCAGCGAGCTGGAGCTGGTGTGCAAGGATGGGGCGCAGATTGCCATCGAGGTGGTGTGCAGCTACCTGCTGGACGACGATGGGGTGGTGCGGACGATCATGGGGATTACGCGCAATGTCAGCGAGCGCAAGGCGGCAGAAAGTGCGCTGAAGGAGAGCAATCGCCAGTTGCATGCCCGGATTGAGGAAATCGGCCGTCTGCAGGCGGCCCTGCAGGAATTGGCGGTGCGCGACAGCCTGACCGGTCTGTATAACCGGCGTTATCTCGACGAAACCCTGGAGCGGGAAGTGTCGCGGGCGCGGCGCGAGGGGATTCCGCTGTCGCTGGTCATGCTCGATATCGACTACTTCAAGCGGGTGA
>CAZDRS010000232.1:0-4205 GCA_964507585.1 uncultured Dechloromonas sp. | reverse complement strand
GCTTCCAGTTGTGCCCGCTGGGTGGCTTCCAGGGCTTGCTGGGCCAGGTCGCGCAGGCAGGCATTCGGATCGCCGTAGCGCCGGGTCTGGGTGCTACCTGCTGCCTGGCGCTGGGTTTGGGCTTGTCGCTCGGCGGCGGCTTCGGCGCGCTGGGCGCTTTCCCGCTTGTCGACGTAATTGCGCATCCGCTCCACATCGCGCTCGGCCTGCTGGCGGCTGGCTTCCGGCACGGTTTCGTCAGGGCGCACCGCGACCGTGCCACTGCCGCTTGGACAGGGCGAGTTCGAAATCTCGGTCTTGCCGCCCGGCAGGCGGCATTTGTAGATTTCGGCGCCAGCCGGCTGGGTGAAGAGCAGGCTGACGAGGAGGGGGAGAATTATCCGGTGCATGGTTTCTTTATAGCTTAAACGTTGCACCGGACAACTCAGTTGACCGCTCCGTGGATCGGATTGGCCGCGACTTCGCGCTCGACCGGATCGCCTGATTTGTCGGTAAAGCGGTCGAGGTAAAGGTAGATCACCGGGGTCAGGTAGAGGGTCAGCAGTTGCGACAGCATCAGGCCGCCGACCACCGCCAGGCCAAGCGGTTGCCGCACTTCGGCGCCGGCGCCAATGCCGAGTGCGATCGGCAGGGTGCCGACCAGGGCGGCCATGGTGGTCATCATAATGGGCCGGAAGCGAACCAGGCTGGCCTGGAAGATCGCTTCGAACGGCGGCGCGCCTTCCTTGCGCTGCTTTTCGAGCGCGAAGTCGATCATCATAATCGCGTTCTTCTTGACGATACCGATCAGCATGATGACGCCGACGAAGGCGTAGAGGCTGAGGTCGACCTTGAAGACGAGCAGGGTGATCAGCGCGCCGAGGCCCGCCGAGGGCAGGCCGGAGAGGATGGTCAGCGGGTGGATGAAGCTCTCGTAGAGCACGCCGAGGACCAGATAGACGACCAGCACGGCAACCAGCAGCAGGATGCCGAGGCCTTGCAGCGAGGACTGGAAGGCCTGCGCCGTTCCTTGCAGGCTGGTGGTCAGCGATACCGGCACGCGGATTTCCTGCTCCAGCGCCTTGATGCGGTCGACCGCATCCCCCAGCGACACACCGGGCAGTAGGTTGAAGGAGATGGTCACCGACGGCAGCTGGCCCTGGTGATTGACGGTCAGCGCCTGGGTCTTGCGATTGAAGCGGGCGACGGTGTCGAGCGGGATCAGCTTGCCGTTGCCGCGCACATAGATGCGCGACAGGGCTTGCGGGTCGGCCTGGAATTCGGGGGATACTTCGAGAATGACCTGGTATTGCGCCGTCGAGCCGTAAATCGTGGATACCTGGCGGGCGCTGAAGGCGCTCTGCAGCGCATCCTCGACCTGGCCGAAGCTGAGGCCGAGCGAGGACAGTTTGTCACGGTCGATGTCCAGCCCGACCACCGGGCTGAGGTTGCTCAGGTTGTTGGTGACATCGACGAAGCCCGGGAGCTGGCGAATCTTTTGGGTCAGCGTCGCCGTCCAGTCGTACAACTCGTCAAGGTCGGTGTCCTGCAGCGTGTATTGGTATTGCGCGGCGGTGATCTGGCCGCCGATGCGGATGACCGGCGGATTCTGCATGTACACCTTGATACCGGGCACGGCCGCCAGCTTGGGGCGCAGGCGCTGGATGATCTGATCCGGCGTCGAGTCGCGCTCGCCGGGTGGCTTGAGGATCATAAAGACGGTGCCGGTATTGGCCGTCGGCCGGATGCCACCGGCGCCGACGGACGACATGAAGGAGGCAATGTCAGGCTCCTGTCCGACGATCTCGGCCACGGCGCGTTGATGGGCGACCATCGAGGCGAAGGAGGCATCCTGTGCGCCTTCGGTGAAGGCGATGATCTGGCCGGAATCGCCGCTGGGGAGGAAGTCCTTGGGCACCTGGGTGAACAGGAAGCCGGTGAGCAGCAAGGTGGCGACGAAACTGGCCAGGATGGTGCGCGGGTGGCTCATGGCCAGCTTCAGCGTTTTTTCGTAGCCGGCGAGCAGGGCATCGAAGAGGCGCTCGAACATCTGGAAGACCTTGCCGTGCGAATCCGGCTCGGCGTGGCGCACGTAGCGGCTGCACAGCATCGGCGTCAGGGTCAGCGAGACGAAGCCGGAAACCAGGATGGCGACGCAGATGGTGACGGCGAACTCGTGCAGCAGGCGGCCGACGATGCCCTGCATGAAAAGCACCGGAATGAACACGGCGATCAGCGAAATGGTCATCGAGATGATCGTGAAGCCGATTTCCTTGGCTCCCTTGATCGCCGCCTGGAAAGGCGGTTCGCCCGCTTCGACGTGGCGGACAATGTTCTCCAGCATGACGATGGCGTCGTCGACGACGAAGCCGACCGACAGCGTCAGGGCGAGCAGCGACAGGTTGTCCAGGCTGTAGCCGAGCACCGACATCATGGCGAAGGTGCCGACCACCGAGATGGGCAGGGCCAGGCTGGGGATGATGGTCGCCGACAGGTTGCGCAGGAAGAGCAGGATGACCAGGATGACCAGCACGGCCGACAGCACCAGCGTGAATTGCACGTCGTCGATGGCATGGCGGATCGAGTTGCTGCGGTCGAACAGGATCTTCATCGTCACCGCCGCCGGCAGCTTGGCCTGGAACGAGGGCAGGATGCGCTTGATGGCATCGACCGTCTCGATGGTGTTGGCCCCCGGCTGGCGCTGGATGGCAAGCACGATGGCGCGTTTGTCCACGTTCCAGCTGGCGATGCGGGTGTTCTCGACGCTGTCGATCGGCGTTGCCACGTCTTCCAGGCGAACCGGCGCGCCGTTGCGCCAGGTAACGATGAGCGGTCGGTAGGCCGCGGCATTGTTGAGCTGGCCGTTGTCCTTCAGCGCGAAGGTCTGGCGGCTGCCGTCGAGCTGGCCGACCGGCTGGTTGACGTTGCCTTGGGCGATAGCCTGCTGCAATTCGTCGATGCCGACACCGCGTGCCGCCATCTGATCCGGATCGGCCTGGACACGGACGGCAAATTTCTGCGAGCCGTAGATTTGCACCTGGGCGACCCCGGGGATGGTCGACAGCCGTTGTGCCAGCTGGGTTTCGGCGTATTCATGCACCAGCGACAGCGGCAGGGTTGGCGACGACATCGCGATGTAGAAAATCGGCGAGTCGGCCGGATTGACCTTGCGGAAGGAGGGCGGTGCCGGCATGTTGGGCGGCAGCTTGCGCTGGGCGGCGGAAATGGCCGACTGCACATCCTGCGCGGCGGCGTCGATGTTGCGGTCGAGGGCGAACTGCAGCGTGATGGTGGTTGAACCTTGGGCGCTGGTCGAGGTCATCGAATCCAGCCCGGCAATGGTCGAGAACTGGCCTTCGAGCGGCGTGGCCACGGCGGCCGCCATGGTTTCCGGCGAGGCGCCGGGCAGGCTGGCGCTGACCGAGATGGTCGGGAAATCGACGGCCGGCAGTTCGGAAACCGGCAGCGAGCGGTAGCCGATGATGCCGAAAATCAGGAAGGCGACCATCAACAGCGTGGTCATCACCGGCCGGCGGATGCACAGTTCAGGCAGCGTCATGGCGCCTTCCTCACTTGGCCGTCGGGGCTGTTGCAGCTGGCGTGGCGGGAGCGCTTTCCCCGGCTGGCTTGGCCATGACCGTGACCCCCGGTGTCAGGCGCAACTGGCCGTCGGTCACCACGGTTTCGCCGGCCGCTACGCCCTTGGCGATGGCCGTCATGCCCTGATGGCTGGCGATGATTTCCAGCTTGCGGATTTCCACCGTATCGTCAGCCTTCACGGCGTACAGGAAATTACTGTCGGCTCCCTGCTGGATGGCTTCATTGGGTACGAGGACGGCATTGCTTGCCTTGTCGAGCACCATGCCGACGTTCAGGAATTGCCCCGGCGTCAATTTGGCCTGCTTGTTGTCGAGCAGCGCCTTCATCTGGATGGTGCCGGTTGTCGCATCGACGGCATTGTCGATGAAGCGGGCCTTGGCTTCGAAGCCGGCGTTCTTGCTGCCGGGCAGGGTCAGGCGAACATTCAGCGGCCCTTGGCTGATCGCGTTGCGCAGGCCTTGCAGGTGGCGTTCCGGTACGGCGAAGGTGATGTAGAGCGGATCGATGCGATTGACCACGGCCAGCGCCGTGTCGTTGATCTTGACCGTCGAGCCGGGAAAGACCAGGCGGGCGCCGACCACGCCGGCAAAGGGGGCGCGGATGGTGGTGTAGGAAAGCTGCAGGCG
>CAZDRS010000231.1:0-4213 GCA_964507585.1 uncultured Dechloromonas sp. | reverse complement strand
TGCTGACCGTCGAGAAGAAGGGCAAGAAGAACATCTTCTCCGGCCGCATCCTCGAAATCGAAGGTCTGCCGGATCTCAAGGTCGAACAGGCTTTCGAACTGTCCGACGCCGCCGCCGAGCGTTCCGCTGCCGCGTGCGCCATCGCCCTGAACAAGGAGCCGGTGGTCGAGTACATGCGTTCCAACATCACCCTGATGAAGTGGATGATCGCCGAAGGCTACCAGGATGCCCGCACCCTGAAGCGCCGCATCAAGTCGATGGAAGACTGGATCGCCAACGGCGAGCTGCTGAAGTCCGACGCCAACGCCCAGTACGCCGCCGTGATCGAAATCGATCTGGCCGACGTGACCGAGCCGATCTGCGCCTGCCCGAACGACCCGGACGACGTCAAGGTGCTGTCCGAAGTCGCCGGCGCCAAGATCGACGAAGTCTTCATCGGCTCGTGCATGACCAACATCGGCCACTTCCGCGCCGCCGGCAAGGTGCTCGACGGCAAGAGCGACATCCCGGCCCGCCTGTGGATCGCCCCGCCGACCAAGATGGACGCCCTGATCCTGACCGAAGAAGGCTACTACAGCGTCCTCGGCAAGGCCGGCGCCCGCATGGAAATGCCGGGCTGCTCGCTGTGCATGGGCAACCAGGCGCAGATCCGCAAGGGCTCGACCGCGATGTCGACCTCGACGCGCAACTTCCCGAACCGTCTCGGCATCGACACCCAGGTCTTCCTGGGCTCCGCCGAGCTGGCCGCGATGTGCGCGCTGATGGGCAAGATCCCGACCGTGGCCGAGTACATGGAGAACATCCAGGTGGTGAATGCCAAGGCGGCCGACATCTACCGCTACATGAACTTCGACCAGATCCCGGCCTTCGTGGAAGTGGCTGAAACCGTCGAGATGTAATTGGAAAACCTGGCCGGACAATCCGGCCGGTGATCGGTACCCAAGCCCCTGTCGGAAACGACAGGGGCTTTTTTGTCGTTGTCATTGCTTGGCGTGTGGCGTTAACATGCAAAAGGACTATGGCTTTTCCTAGGTAACGGGGAACCCGATCTTGGTTAAGATGGTCAACTTAGACGCGGGCATGTTCGATGCCGGCGAAAGTCGTTATTGCTGGAACCGGAGCACATGGCTTACGAAATCGTTTGGGAACCGGAAGGCGTCGTTCGACAATTCTCGGGCACAGTTACGGCACGGGAGTTCATCAATTCCGTCGAACGGGTGCAGGGCGATCCGCGTTACGACGACATGCGCTACGTCATCAATGATTTCTCTGCCTCGACGGCGCAAACGTTTTCCGACGACACCTTTACGGATTTGGCGGTGCTGCATTACGGTGCCTACGTTTCGAATCCGAATTGCCGCGTTGTCTTTGTGACCACGGACAAAGTCCTGGTTGGCATGGTGCGCCGGATATTGCAGTCCGGTTCCGTCATTTCCTATCAGACCGAGGTCTTTCCGACGGTGGCCGAGGCCCGGGATTGGTTGGCCAGTCAGCCCCAATTGCACTTGATGAGCAACGTGATGGGTTTCAGGCTCGGCTGAGCCGGCTTGTTTGCTGGCGAGGCGTCTGTTCGCCAGGGTAGGCTTGCTCCTTGCCGGTATTCGGTGTCTTCCTTGACAAATGCATCGTGGCGCCGTCTGATGGGTGTTTCCTCAAACGCCCTGCGTGCTGGAGGTAGGCATGATGACCAAGTCAACGCCCGGTTTCTCCGTTCTGGCTGCCCTGTTTCTGGCGTTCGTGCTATGTGGCGCGGTACAGGCGCAAGCCTTGGACAAGCTGCCCCCCGCCCCCGATTACCTGGGGGAAATACGCCGCGGTAGCGATGGTCGCCTGCTGGCTCGTCCTGAGGCTGCAACTGCCATGCCGGTTGCTGTCCCGGCCAGCATGGTGGTCGGCCCCGGCGAAAAAATCGCCACCCTGACCGAGGCTGCCCGGCTGGCGCGCGATGGAGAAGTGATCGAAGTGCGCCCCGGTGTCTATCGGGGCCAGGTGGCGGTCTGGACGCAGCACAACCTGCTGATCCGCGGTGCCGGGGAGCGCCCGGTCATGCTGGCCGATGGCAAAAGCGCCGAGGACAAAGGCATTTGGGTAGTGCGCGGCGGCCAGGTACGGATCGAGAATATCGAGTTTCGCGGAGCCCGGGTGAAGGATTCCAACGGGGCCGGCATCCGTTTCGAAAAGGGTAACCTGACGATTCAGGGCTGCGCCTTCTTCGACAACGAAATGGGCATCCTGACTGCCAATAAACCGGAATTGTCGCTGGAGGTGCTGGACAGCGAATTCGGTGACGCGCCGCGCCACAAGGGTGACCTGCATCACCTGCTGTACGTTGGGGCAATCGGCAAGTTCGTCTTGCGCGGCAGCCGTTTCTCGAACGGCTACCTGGGGCATTTGGTCAAATCAAGGGCCCGCGAGAACCATATCCTCTACAATATGCTGGTCGACGGGGCGGGTGGCAAGGCATCCTACGAGCTGGAGTTTCCCAATGGCGGCATCGCCTACGTGATCGGCAATGCCATCGGGCAAAGCGCCGGCACCGATAACCCGCGCATCGTCGCCTACGGTGCCGAAGGCGCACGCTGGCCGGAGAACGCGCTGTACATGGCGCACAACACGCTGCTCAACGATGCGTATGCCGGTAATTTCGTCGCGGTGTGGAGCGAAAAGATGGCCGTGCCGGTCGAGGTCTGGCTACTCAACAATCTGACGGTGGGTAATGGCGATCTCTTTCAGCCGACGCAGGGGCGCTTCGATGGCAATCGCTCGGTCGGGCGCGCCGAATTGGTCGAATTTGGCGGCATACCGCTGCGCTTGACGACGACATCACCGCTACGTGGCAGCATTCGGCCGCCCGGCGAAGCGGGTGGCATCGAACTGCTGCCCAAGGCGGAATTCGTTTTTCCGGTGGGCACCAAGCCCTTGCGCGTCGGCAGCCGGCTTGCCCCGGGTGCCTTCCAGTAGCACCGAGGGCGCCGCCGATATGCTGAAATGTCATTCCCGTGTAGGTTGTTGCTTTGGCGGGAACGGCGAGAATTTCAGCGTTTCCTTAGAAAGCCAGCCAGGCAGCTGCGGCAAAAAACAGGGCCATGGCCCAGCCGGCGATGCCGCCGAGCAGCATGCGGCCATCGCCCTTGAGGCCGAGCGGGATCATCTCGGTGACCGGCACGCGCCGGCCGTAGCGTTCTACACCAGCCTGGCCAATGCGGATGGAGAGCAGGGCGCTGGCGATGCCGAGCGCCAGGCACAGCCAGGCCGGCCAGTTCACACGCGTTGGCCCATTGCCTCGCCCATGCGGATCGGGCGAGTTGGTGTCCATTCGGGGTTGAAGGCCAGCGTGTCTTTCGGGAAGAGCATGACGACCGTCGAGCCGAGCAGGAAGCGGCCCATTTCATCGCCTTTCTTCAAAACGACGTTCTGTTCGTCGTAGCGCCACTCGCGCACCACGCCTGGGCGGGGTGGATTGACCACGCCGTGCCAGACCGTTGCCATGCTGCCGACGATGGTGGCGCCGACCAGGGTCAGTACGAAGGGGCCGGTAGCCGTTTCGAAGACGCAGACGACCCGCTCGTTGCGGGCAAACAGGCCCGGCACGCCGCGCGCCGTGGTCGGATTGACGGAGAACAGCGCACCCGGCACGTAGGTCATGCGGGTCAGCTTGCCGTCGCATGGCATGTGGATGCGGTGATAGTCGCGCGGGCTGAGGTAAAGGGTGGCAAAGCTGCCGTTTTCGAATTGCGCCGCCAGGTCGCGGTCGCCGCCGACTAGCGCGGTGGTCGAATAGCTATGGCCCTTGGCCTGGAAAATCTGATCGCGTGCAATCGGGCCAAACTGGCTGATTGCGCCATCCACCGGGCACAGGAAGTCGGCATTGGCTGCCGGGCGGGCATCCGCCTTGAGCGGCCGGGTAAAGAATTCGTTGAAGCTCTTGTAGCTGGCGATATCCGGGTTCGCCGCCTCGTTCATGTTCACGTTATAGCGGCCAACGAACCAGCGAATGACGCTTGTCGTCAAACTGCCGGCTTCGGCCGAGGCCAGTTTGCCGGCCAGGACGGTCAGGGCCTGTTTCGGAATCAGGTATTGAGGCAGAACGGCAAGGCGGTCGGACACAGGTGAATCCCGGCTAGGAAAACCCGCAATTATACTGGGTCTATTGTTGGTGCCGTCGGATCGGCAGCCTGCGACCAGCGCTCGCGCCGCCATTTCTCGCGCTCGC
>CAZDRS010000230.1:0-4222 GCA_964507585.1 uncultured Dechloromonas sp. | reverse complement strand
GTGACCTGACGGGCAACGTCGAACGCATCATCCAGTGCGCCGCCGAGGCCAAGGCCCGCGGCGCCCATGTGCTGCTGACGCCGGAACTGGCGTTGTGCGGTTATCCGCCGGAAGACCTTTTGCTGCGCCCGGATTTCTACCGGGCGTGCAACCGGGCTCTCGACGACCTGGCTTCCCGCATCGACGGTATCGCCGTCATCGTCGGGCATCCGGAAGAACACGACGGCACCTGCCATAATGCAGCCACCGTCATTGAAAACGGCCGGCGCACCGCAACCTACCGCAAGATGCGCCTGCCGAATTACGAAGTCTTCGACGAGAAGCGCTATTTCGAGCCGGGCAGCGAAGCCTGCGTCGTTACCTTGAACGGCGTGCGCTGCGGCATCAACATCTGTGCCGACATCTGGGAAGCGGGCGCTGCCGAGCTTTCCCACCAGGCTGGCGCCGAACTGCTGCTCGTCCTCAATGCCTCCCCCTGCCATCTCGACAAGACCCGTGAGCGAGTCCAGGTGCTGGCTGACCGGGTCGAGGCCACTGGCATTCCGGCCATCTATTGCAATCTGGTTGGCGGCCAGGATGAACTGGTTTTCGACGGTGATTCCTTCGCCCTCGATGCCGACAAGAAGGTCTGCATGCGTCTGCCGCAATTCGAGGAGGCGCTGGGCATTGTCGATTTTGCGGATGGCCACCTGACCTCGAATGACCTGTGCGACGAATTGCCGCTTGAGGCCGAAGCCTACAATGCGCTGGTTCTCGGCGTGCGCGACTACATTGGCAAGACCGGCTTCAAGGGCGCCATCATCGGTTTATCCGGTGGTATCGACTCGGCCCTGACCTTGTGCGTCGCAGTCGATGCGCTGGGTGCCGACAAGGTGCATGCGGTAATGATGCCGTCGCCCTATACCGCGCAAATGAGCCTCGACGACTCGCGCGAAATGATTCGCCAGCTTGGCTGCAGCTATGACGAGATCGCCATCGCACCGGCCATGGAAACCTACGCGGCTTTGCTCGACCCGCTGTTCGTGGGCCTGCCGGCAGATACGACGGAAGAGAACATCCAGGCCCGCATCCGCGGCAATATCCTGATGGCGCTGTCCAACAAGACCGGCAAGCTGGTGCTGACGACTGGCAACAAGTCCGAGATGGCGGTCGGCTACTGCACGCTGTACGGCGATATGGCCGGTGGCTTCGCGGTGATCAAGGATGTGTATAAAACCCTGGTCTATCGCCTGTCGCGCTACCGCAATTCGCTGTGCCAGGGCGACCCGGTCATTCCGGAAAACATCATCGTCCGGCCGCCGTCCGCCGAATTGAAGCCGGATCAGAAGGATCAGGATTCGCTGCCCGAATACGAAGTGCTGGACGCCATTGTCCGCGCCTACATGGAAGAAGACCGCAGCCCACGCGAAATCATCGCGGCTGGCCTGCCAGAGGCCGATGTGCGCCGCGTGGTGCGCCTGCTGCGCATTGCCGAGTACAAGCGCCGTCAGGCGCCGGTCGGCATTCGCATTACGCCGCGTGGTTTTGGCAAGGATTGGCGGTATCCTATTACCAACCGTTATGTCGACGAATTTTGAGAGTTTCTGAAGAGGATCAACCTATGAAAAAAATTGAAGCCGTCATCAAGCCGTTCAAACTGGATGAAGTGCGTGAGGCCCTGTCGGAAATCGGGATCAGTGGTTTGACGGTGACCGAAGTCAAGGGTTTCGGCCGTCAGAAAGGCCATACCGAGCTCTATCGCGGTGCCGAGTACGTTGTCGATTTCCTGCCCAAGATCAAGATCGAGATTGTCGTCAATGGCGAGCAGGTCGATTCTGCCATCGAGGCCATCATCAAGGCGGCGCGTACCGGCAAGATTGGCGATGGCAAGATTTTTGTCATGCCGGTCGAGCAGGTCGTTCGTATTCGTACGGGCGAGACCAACGAAGCAGCCATCTGATTTTTCGGATAGCAGCCCGGAAGCGGGCAAGACAAGGGGCAGCCGTGGCTGCCCCTTATTTTTTGTGGGTTCGCAACAGTACGATGAGCGCGCCTTCACCGCCATCGTGCGGCTGGGCCTGGCAGTAGGCCAGGACTTCGATGCGCTGGGCCAGCCAGCCGCGTACCAGTTGGCGCAGGATCGACAGCTTTTGCGGTGAGCCATGCCCCTTGCCGTGGATGACCCGCACGCAACGCAAGCCGCCGTGCAGGCTGCTGGCGAGAAAAGTTGCCAGTTGATGGCGGGCCTCATCGCGGTTCAGACCGTGCAGGTCGGTTTGGGCCTGAACGACCCAGCGGCCACGTCGCAGGTCGCGCAGTACCGTTTGCGCCAGGCCGGTGCGCAGGTGTTGTGGCTCGTCGCCACCTTCCAGGCGATCCTGCAAGGCGATCTGGCCATACAGGCTCTCGTGCAGGGCGGCCTGTTCATCGGCAACGAATTGTCGGGGGCGGGGGGGCGGGGCCGGTGTGCCGAGTGTGACCCGGTTGCAGTCGGCCAGCGGTGCAACACCGTTCATGGCGATGGCCAGGGCGCGGGCGTCCGGGTCATTCGGTAAGGTACTGGGCAGGATGCCTTCGTGGTGCCAGTGGGCGGGCAGAATGTCGCCTGCCATGCTTGTCCGGGAGGGGGCGCTCGTATCGGACTCGTGTGGTGCCGGGCGGGGCGGCAGGCGCCGTGACGGCGCCTTGGCTATTTGCACGCGATTGTCCGGCAGCAAGGGAGCCGCACCGGCCATGGCTGCCTGGAAGGCGATTGCTTCGCTTTCGACAGTGGCGGCCGCCGGGCTTTCGGTCGTTTTCCTGCCTTCGGGCTGTGGAACGGGGCGGGCCTGCGGGCGGCCTTTCCAGACCGCCCGCAGGCCCGCTTTCAACTGGTCGTTACTTGGCTTAGTGGCCAAGGTTGTCCAGGTAACGCTCGGCATCCAGCGCGGCCATGCAGCCGGAACCGGCCGAGGTGCAGGCCTGCTTGTAGATCTGATCCTGGACGTCGCCGGCAGCGAAAACACCCGGAATGCTGGTTTGCGTGGCGTTGCCGTTGCGACCGGCCTGGGTGACCAGATAGCCGTTATCCATCTCCAACTGGCCGACGAAAATGTCGGTGTTCGGTTTGTGGCCGATGGCGATGAAGACGCCATGCACGTCGACCTTTTGGGTGGCGCCGGTTTGCGTGTTCTTGACGCTCAGGCCGGTGACGCCGGAATCGTCGCCCAGCACTTCGTCGAGGGTGCTGTTCCACAGGATGGTGACCTTGCCTTCCTCGGCCTTCTTGAACAGCTTGTCCTGCATGATTTTCTCGGCCTTGAATTTTTCACGGCGGTGGATCACTGTGACATGGCTGGCGATGTTGGCCAGGTACAGCGCTTCTTCGACGGCCGTGTTGCCGCCGCCGACCACGGCAACCGGCTTGTTGCGGTAGAAGAAGCCATCGCAGGTGGCGCAGGCGGAAACGCCCTTGCCCTGGAACTTGTCTTCGGAAGGGAGGCCGAGGTACATGGCCGAGGCGCCGGTGGCGATGATCAAGGCGTCGCAGGTGTAGGTGCCGGCGTCGCCGACCAGGGTGAAGGGCTTTTCGGTGAGTTTTGTGGTGTGGATGTGGTCGAAGATGATCTCGGTTTCGAAGCGCTTGGCGTGGGCTTCGAAATTGGCCATCAGTTCCGGGCCTTGAATGCCGTCGGCGGCAGCCGGCCAATTGTCGACTTCGGTTGTCGTCATCAGTTGTCCGCCCTGGGCCATGCCGGTAATCAGAACCGGCTTAAGGTTGGCGCGGGCGGCATAAACAGCGGCGGTGTAGCCGGCAGGGCCGGAACCGAGGATGATGAGCGGCGTGTGGCGGGCATTCTGGGACATGATGATCCTCTTGGGTGACTGATCCGAAAATTATAGCGTTCTCTGAGCTTCCAATTTTCCCGAAGTTCCTATGTAATTTGGGAATCAGGTTTATAATTATTTCGTAACTCTATGAACGGAAAATGATTTATGGCGACTACACCTGTTGGCTTTAGTCCAGTTGTCTTGCGCAACGTAGCCTTGTTTTCCGGGTTGGATGATGTGGAACTGGAGAAGCTCTCCAAGGTTTCCGGGCGCAAGCGGGTCGAGCGCGGTGCGTTTGTCGTGCGTTCGGGGGAAAACACCGATTCACTGTACGTCCTGCTCGCCGGTCGTGCCAAAGTGACCAATGTCGATGAAGAAGGGCGGGAGATCATCCTGGCCTGGTTGGGGCCGGGCGAATTCTTCGGTGAAATGG
>CAZDRS010000229.1:0-4252 GCA_964507585.1 uncultured Dechloromonas sp. | reverse complement strand
CGCATGTTCAATCTCGACAAGGTGGCGAGCGGCGAGGCCGTTATCGCCGTTGCCATCGCCTTGCTTGCCAACCTGGCCTTCAAGATCGGCCTGGTGGTCAGCATCGGCGGCGGCAAGCTCGCTCGTCATGCCCTGCCCGGCCTGCTCGCCATTGGCGGCGGCATGGGGATCGGACTGCTGCTCGTTTGAGGAGAGCGCCATGAACAAGCTTCGTCCCCCGGCCGTGGCCGGTGCCTTCTACCCCGGCGATCCGCAAAATCTCGCCGCCATGGTCGACCGCTTGCTGGCCAAGGCCACACCGGAACCCGCCCTGCATGCCAAGGCCCTGATCGTGCCGCATGCCGGTTATGTCTATTCCGGCTCGACAGCCGCCCAGGGCTACGCCAGCCTAGCGCCATGGGCCAGCCAGATCCATCGCGTCATCCTGCTCGGCCCAACGCACCGGGTGGCTGTCGACGGCATCGCCCTGCGCGAGGCCGAGGCATTTGCCACCCCGCTCGGCAACGTCCGGCTCGATGCCCCGGCCATCGCCGCCATTGCCGACTTGCCGCAAATCGTCTTCAGCAATCCGGTGCATGCCTTCGAACACGCCCTGGAGGTGCATCTGCCCTTCCTGCAACGCGTGCTCGGCGATTTCACGCTGGTACCGCTGGCCGTCGGCCATGCCACGCCGGAGGATGTCGCCGAGGTACTCGAGCGCCTGTGGGGTGGGGCGGAAACGCTGATCGTCGTCAGTTCCGATCTGTCGCATTTCCTGCCCTACGCCACCGCCCAACAGGTCGACAACAACACCTGCCGGCACATCCTGCAACTCGACAGCCGCATCCGCCCCGAGCAGGCCTGCGGCGCCTATCCGGTCAATGGCCTGCTGCTGGCCGCCAGCCGACGAGGTCTGAAGCCCAATCTGCTCGGCCTGTGCAACTCCGGCGACACGGCCGGCGACCGCAACCGTGTGGTTGGCTATGCCGCCTTTGCTTTCACCGAAGGAGGCGATCATGGCTGAACTTGGCTCCACCTTGCTGACCCTGGCCCGCAACGCGATAGCCAGCCGCTTTGCTCAGCCGACACACCCGCTCGAAGACAGTCATACAGCGGAATTGGCAGCGCCCGGTGCCACCTTCGTCACGCTGACGCAGCACGGCCAGTTGCGCGGCTGCATCGGTAGCCTGGAAGCTTGGCGCCCTTTGCGCCAGGACGTTCAGGAAAATGCCTTGGCTGCCGCCTTCCGCGATCCGCGCTTCGAACCGCTGGGCGCCGACGAACTGGCGGTTACCCGCGTCGAGGTTTCGCTATTGACGCCCGCCGAGCCAATGTCCTTCACCAGCGAAGCCGACGCCCTCGCCCAACTGCGGCCCGGCATCGACGGCGTGATTTTTTCCGTCGGCGGGCGGCGTGCCACCTTCCTGCCGCAAGTCTGGGAACAACTACCGACGCCGGAGCTGTTCATGGCCCACCTCAAGCAGAAGGCCGGCTTGCCAGCCGACTACTGGAACGCCGCTGTTCGACTGGAACGCTATGCCGTCCGGAAATGGAAGGAGAAACAGCCATGAAAGAAAACGTATCGCTGCATCCCGGCCGCTGGTGGCATGCCCTGCCCGACGGCCGCATCCAGTGCGACCTCTGCCCGCGCGACTGCCAGTTGCACGAAGGGCAGCGCGGCGCCTGCTTCGTTCGGCAAATGGTCGATGGCGCCATGCAACTGACCACCTACGGCCGCTCGTCGGGCTTCTGCATCGACCCCATCGAGAAAAAGCCACTCAACCATTTTTACCCGGGCAGCAGCATCCTGTCCTTCGGTACCGCGGGCTGCAACCTGGCCTGCAAGTTCTGCCAGAACTGGGATATTTCCAAATCGAAGGACATGGATCGCCTGATGGACAGCGCCAGTCCGCAAATGATCGCCCAGGCCGCCCGGCGCTACGGTGCCGATGCGGTGGCCTACACCTACAACGACCCGGTGATCTTTGCCGAATACGCCATCGATACCGCGCTGGCCTGCCGCGAATTGGGTATCCGCAACGTGGCAGTGACCGCCGGCTACATCCACCCAGAGCCGGCGCGCGAGTTCTTTGCCGTGATGGATGCCGCCAATGTCGATCTGAAGGCCTTCACCGATAGCTTCTACCACAAGCTATGCGTCGGCCATTTGCAGCCGGTGCTCGACATCCTCGCCTATATCCACCACGAAACCGATTGCTGGCTGGAGATCACCACGCTGCTGATTCCCGGGCAAAACGACAGCCCAACGGAAATCAAGGAACTGGCCAACTGGGTTGCCAAGGAGCTTGGCCCCGACGTGCCGCTGCACTTCACCGCCTTCCACCCCGACTGGAAGATGGACGAACTGCCGCCGACACCACCCCAAACCCTGACCCAAGCCCGCCAGATAGCCCTCGACGCCGGATTGCACTACGTCTTCACCGGCAACGTGCATGACAGCGAGGGCGGCACCACCTTCTGCCCATCTTGCCGGGCACCGCTGATCGTTCGCGACTGGTACGACATTCGCCGCTATGATCTGACGCCGGAAGGCCATTGTCCGCATTGCCAGACGGCCATCGCCGGCCGCTTCGGCAAGACACTCGGCCACGATGGCCGCGCCTTCGGCCCCAATCGCATACCTGTCCATTTGTCCTGATGATTCGCCACATCACACTGCATACGCCCCACGGTTCGCTGCACGGTCAACTCGGCATTCCCGAACATCCCCGCGGCCTGATTCTGATTGCCCGCGCCCACCACGCTCCCGAGGACGAAGCGACCGTGAGCGTGCTGCAAGCGTACGGCTACGCCACCTTGGTCATGGATTTGCTGACCACCCAGGAGTTGCAGTTTGTCGACGCCACGCAAAACGTTCCACGCCTGAGCCAGCGCCTGCTCGATGTGCTCGACCTGATCCGCAACGATGGCGACATGCAGGAACTGCCGCTCGGCCTCTACGCTAACGGCGACACCGCCCCAGCCGCCATTCGCTGCGCTGCCCAGCGCGACATCCAGGTCAAGGCGCTGGCCTGCCACGGCGGACTGATCGACCGGGCCGGATTGCAATCGCTGGAACTGACCGTTGCGCCGTTGCTGATGCTTTTCGAGGCCGGCGATAGCGCGGGATTGGCAGCCTACCAACGTGCCAGCGGGCATTTGGGCGGGCCGCACGAAGCCTGTTCGCTCACTGCCACGGACAGCCTGCTGGCGCTTGTTGCCGCCTGGTTCGTCAAATATCTCGGGTGCTGACCACCCCAAAAAAGCAAAAGCCAGCGACAGTGCGCTGGCTTTCGTGCCCAAACCTTCAGCCGTTCAAATGCCGGATGATGCCTGGCCTTTGCCCTTGGCGGATGCGAAAGCTCCCCAATCCCCATCGCAATCGATACCCAGATTGAACAGGCGTCGCTCGATATTGATCCGCCGCTCCGCAACACCGGACGGCGGCCCGGAATCGACATGGCGCCGTTGGCCGCCCTTGCGCCGCTCCTTGCCTGAGCTGGATTCCATTTTGTACCCCTTCCCAATATTAGCCATTCCGATGAGGGCGATTTTATCACCTCAAATACCCACCAGGCATACCGCAGTCAGCGCATGAGCCGGGCGGTGCACGACAAATGATGGGAGCAAGGGCAAAGCTTGTGCTATATATGCCATTTATCCCATTACTGGCCAAAAACAGAACAATGAGCACCTCCGAAAATACCATCGTTTACGGCACCGAAGACATTTTGCGCAGCCTGTGTAACTCGGTCACCAAGGTACTGTCCATCGCCACGCAAAGCCAGATTCATTACTCCGGCATGGTTCAGCGCATCACCAAGACCTGCCTGAAACCGGATATCGGCTGTTTCGTGCTGTTCGACGGCGGGTTTTCCGGGCTGGTCGTCATCAATTTCTCCGCCTCTGCCGCCATGGAACTTTACGAAAGCTACATGCTGCACATGGGCATGGCCAAGGGCGACCTGGCCACTGCGTACACCTCGGACGAAGTCGGCAACGTGATGGGCGAGTTGATGAACCAGATCGTCGGCGACTTTACCGGCAAGGTAGCCCGCGAGCTGCAGACCCACATCACGCAGAACCAGCCCAAGATGCTGGCCCTCAACAAGCAGGTCATGCTCAGCGTCGACACCAACCTCGACAAGCCGGAATCCCGCCGCGTCACCTTCTACACGAGCCGCAACAACATCTTCTACCTCGAACTGGCGATGGATCGCACCGAGTTCATCAAGATGAACGATTTCGAAGCGACCGAAGCGCCGGATCCGGA
>CAZDRS010000228.1:0-4253 GCA_964507585.1 uncultured Dechloromonas sp. | reverse complement strand
GGGCCGGCGTCTTCCTTCTTCTCGGAGCAGATGTAGGTGCGGTCTTCGACGCGGGCAACGTCGGACGGGTCGGAGAAGGCCAGGTAGGAGTTCGGGCGCTTGGCTTCGTTGAGCTTGATCAGGGTGCCGGCCTTGACCATTTCGGCGCAGAGGCGGTCATATTCTTCCTGCGAGCCGTCGGCCCAGTAAATGCTGTCGGGTTGGGTCAGCTCGGCGATTTCGGCAACCCATTTTTTCAGGGCTTCGTGCTTGACGTAGGAAGGCGCATTCAGCGGTGCGGTCATGGCGATATGTCTCTCTCTAAGTAACTGATAAAGCTAGGTTTCACGCCAGTCGCCGGGAGCTGCCACCAAGACTGCGAGCGGCTGGAGGCCGTCGGCTGGGAAGCGCGTAATTATGCATCAAATTAGGGTAAACATCTACTTGACTTGGCTGGCTACGTGATATCCGTAGCTGCAATTTTTTGCATTTCACGTGTTACACTTTGTTCCGCAATTTGAGATGTCGTTTCACGATACAAAATGGAGACAAGCATGGATCCTCGACAGCTACGCGAAGCCGCCCTGTATTACCACCGCCAGCCGAAGCCCGGCAAAATCGCGGTTACCCCTATCAAGCAACTCACCAACCAGTACGACCTGTCGCTGGCTTATTCCCCGGGCGTTGCCTACGCCTGTGAGGAAATTGTCGCCGATCCGGCCGAAGCCAGCACGCTGACTTCCCGCGCCAACCTGGTCGGTGTCATCACCAACGGTACCGCCGTCCTCGGCCTTGGCCCGATCGGCCCGCTGGCCGCCAAGCCGGTCATGGAAGGCAAGGGCGTGCTGTTCAAGAAATTCGCCAATATCGACGTCTTCGATCTCGAAATCGAGGAGCGCGATCCGGACAAGCTGATCGACACCATCGCCTCGCTGGAGCCGACCTTCGGCGGCATCAACCTGGAAGACATCAAGGCGCCGGAATGCTTCTACATCGAGAAGAAGCTGCGCGAACGGATGAAGATTCCCGTCTTCCACGACGACCAGCACGGTACGGCCATTGTCGTCGGCGCCGCCATCCTGAACGGCCTGCACCTGATCGGCAAGGATCTGTCCAAGGTCAAGATCGTTACCTCCGGCGCCGGTGCCGCGGCGCTCGCTTGTCTTGACCTGCTGGTCATGCTCGGCGCGCCGGTCGAGAACATCTGGGTCACCGACATCAAGGGCGTGGTCTATGAAGGCCGCGTCGAGGAGATGGACGAGATCAAGGCCCGCTACGCCAAGAAGACCGACGCCCGCACGCTGGGCGAAGTGATCGAGGGCGCTGATGTCTTCCTTGGCTTGTCCGCCGGTGGCGTCCTCAAGCAGGACATGGTCGTCAAAATGGCGCCGACCCCGGTGATCATGGCCTTGGCCAACCCGACCCCGGAAATCTCGCCGGAACTGGTCAAGGCCGTACGCGACGACGCCATCATCTGTACCGGCCGCTCGGACTACCCGAACCAGGTCAACAACGTCCTGTGCTTCCCCTTCATCTTCCGTGGTGCGCTCGATGTCGGTGCGACGACGATTACCGAAGAAATGAAGATGGCGGCCGTGAAGGCCATCGCCGAGCTGGCGCGCGCCGAGCAATCGGAGGTTGTCGCCTCGGCCTATGGCGAGAAGATTTCCGGCTTCGGCCCGGAGTACCTGATTCCCAAGCCCTTCGATCATCGCCTGATCGTCAAGATCGCCCCGGCCGTTGCCAAGGCCGGCATGGACTCCGGTGTCGCCACCCGGCCGATCGAGGACTGGGATGCGTATATCCAGGGCCTGAACGAATTCGTCTACCACTCCGGCATGATTATGAAGCCGGTGTTCTCCCAGGCGAAATTGGCGCCAAAGCGCATCGTCTTTGCCGAGGGCGAGGATGAGCGTGTGCTACGTGCCGTGCAGGTGGTGCGCGACGAAGGCATTGCCATGCCGATCCTGATCGGCCGCCATGCCGAGATCAATCGCCGCATCGAAGCGGCCGGTTTGCGCATTCGCGAAGGCGAAGATTTCGAGGTGGTGCATTCCGATAACAGCCCCTTCTTCGACGCACATTACGAGGAATTCTGGACGACTTACCATCGCATCATGGAGCGCAAGGGCGTGTCGCCCGACTACGCCCGCCGCGAAGTGCGCCGTCGCAACACCTTGTACGGCGCGCTGATGGTCAAGCTCGGTTACGCCGACGGCCTGATCTGCGGTACCTTCGGTCGCCACGAAACACACCGTGAATACGTGCAGAACGTGATCGGTACGCGGGCCGACCTCGATCGCTACTATGCAATGAACCTGCTGATGTTGCCGGAGCGCACCGTGTTCATTGGCGATACCTACGTGAATTACGACCCGAGCGCCGAGCAACTGGCCGACATGACCCTGATGGCCTGCGAGGAAATCCGCAACTTCGGCATCACGCCCAAGGTCGCGCTGCTTTCGCATTCCACCTTCGGCACCGAAGACACGCCGACCTCGCTGAAGATGCGCGATGTGCTGGCGCAACTGCACGAGCGGGCACCGGAGCTGGAAGTCGAAGGCGAAATGCACGGTGACGCTGCGCTCGACGAGCAGATTCGCCTGAAGGCCTTCCCCAATTCCCGCCTGAAGGGCCAGGCCAACCTGCTGGTCATGCCGACGCTGGATGCGGCGAACATCTCGTTCAACCTGCTGAAAGTGGCGGCGGGCGACAACCTCACCGTTGGCCCCATCCTGCTCGGTGCCGCCAAGCCAGTTAACATTTTGACGCCGACTGCCACGGTTCGTCGCATTGTGAATATGACGGCGCTGACAGTGGTCGATGCAGGCTAAGCCATTGCTTTAATTTGTTTTTCTATCTGCTTATTTTTATTGAAAATTCTTCATCTCCTGCTAAACTGGGATAAAATTGCCACAATTGGCAGGAGATGTTGAATGAAGCAGAGATTGAAGACCGCCTTGCTGGTCGGTGCCGTCATGGGGCTGTGCGTGCAAACGCCGGCGCTCGCCACGCAGACCAAGAAGGCTGAGGCGCAAAGCAGCGCGAAAAAGGCCGCCCAAAAGGCACCGGTTGCCGCCAAGGTAGGAAGCAAGTCGGCGAGCCAGGCCAAGCCGACCAAAACGGCCGCCAAGCAAACCAGCAAGCAAGTCGCCGGCAAGTCTGCGAAGACGCCGGTCAAACAAGTGGCCGCGGCTCCCGGCAAATCCGTGGCCACCAAGCACGTGCACCACGTGGCCATGGACATGGCTGCCGACCCGCGCCGCCTGGCCCTCTATTCGGCCTCAGCCTTGGTCATCGACCAGAGCAATGGTCAGCCACTGGTCGAGAAGCAACCGGATGCCGTGGTGCCCATCGCCTCGATTTCCAAGCTGATGACGGCCATGGTCGTTCTCGACGCCAAGCTCGACCTGCAGGAAGTCATCGCCATTGGCGACGAGGATGTGGATGGTCTGAAGGGCACGCGTTCCCGCCTGCCGGTCGGCACCACGATGACCCGCGAAACGGCCATGCTGCTCGCCCTGATGTCGTCCGAGAACCGTGCGGCACATGCCTTGGGGCGTCACTACCCGGGCGGTCTGGCTGCCTTTGTCCAGGCCATGAACAAGAAGGCGCAGGCGCTGGGCATGTACAACTCACGTTTCGAGGAGCCAACGGGCCTGTCGAGCAACAATGTGTCGACGGCGCATGACCTGGCCCGCATGGTCGCCGCTGCGGCACGTTATCCGGAAATCCGCCAGTATTCGACGACCGCCGAGGCAAAAGTTGAGCTGAACGGTCGTATCCGCGATTTCGGCAATACCAACGCCCTGGTGCGCAGCGACAACTGGGAAATCGGCGTGTCGAAGACGGGCTATATCTCCGAAGCCGGCCGTTGCCTGGTGATGCAAGCGCGGGTGGCCGACAAGCCGGTGGTCATCGTGTTGCTCGACTCGGTAGGCAAGATGACGCGCGTTGGTGACGCGCAGCGCATCAAGCGCTGGATGGAGAGCGCCTCGCTGGGTTCGGATCGCCGCAAGGCCTGATTCAGGGCTTGGACGTGAAAAAGGCCGCTGGGAGCGGCCTTTTGTATTTCTGGCAGTCGGTTTCCTACCGGCGTGGGCCGGTGTAGCCGAGGGCGTGCGATACGGCGTCGGCGGTTTTCTTCACCTGCAGTGCCCAGTCTGGATCGTGGCGGTCGGCCGGGGCGGAAACCGACAGGGCGGCGACGATGTTGCCCTCGTCGTCGTGGATCGGCGCGGCGACGCACTTGAGGCCGAGTTCGGCTTCCTCGT
>CAZDRS010000227.1:0-4259 GCA_964507585.1 uncultured Dechloromonas sp. | reverse complement strand
AGGCCGGCCTACTCGGCGAGCAGATCGACGAGGCGGAAATGCGCTGGCTGGAAGTACACGAGGCGCTCGAGGCCTTGCCGGCCATCGACTGAAGGCGCCCTCCAGGCCTGTAGATACATTTTTGTGACATTCGACAAATCTGGCGTAACGCCGGACTATAATCCCCGCATCGCGCTGAATCTGGGGGAATTCGGATGGGATGGGCTGTACGACTTTTTGCTGCACTAGGCTGCCTGGCCCTGTGCTACCCGCTCTGGACACAAGCCGAGGAAAAGCCCACCAACCGGACAGCCAACAGCCAGGTGCTGACCATCGGCCTGATGCCCTACCTGAGCACACGTACCCTGCTCGCCAATTACCAGCCGATTGCCGTCGCCCTCGAAACCGCTTTGAAGCAGCCGGTGCAGCTGCTCACCGCGCCTGACTTCGACACCTTCGTCAAACGCGTCATCAATGGCGAATACGACATCGCCCTGCTCGCCCCGCACTACGCCCGCCTGGCCAGCAAGGAATACGGCTACACCCCGCTGCTGCTGCATAAGGCGCCGATCCGCGGCGTGCTGGTGACTAGCCGCAGCCAGCCACTGGGCAGCTTCGACGACCTGCGCGGCCAGAATATCGCCGTTGTCGATCGCAGCGCCCTGATCGTCATTGCCGGTGCCGTCACGCTGGCCGAAAACGGCCTGAAGGAAAATACCGACTACCGCTTCGTCGAAACGGTCAGCCATTCCAGCGCCCTGTACAACGCCATCACCGGCCGGGCGCGGGCAGCGCTCGTCTCCTATTCGACCCTGGTGCTCGCCGCCCCCGAATTGCAGCGCGACGCGGTGGTCTGGCGCGACGTCGCCAACATTCCCGGTCAGTTCTACATCGCTCACAGCCGCGTTCCGGCCGCCCAACAGCAGGCTGTCAAGGCGGCCTTGCTGGCTTTCGAGAAGTCACCGGAGGGCCAGCAGTTTTTCGAAAAAACCAAGCATGGCGGTCTGCGCGAGCCAACGGCCGACGATAACGCGCTGCTCGATCGCACCTTGCCGGAAACCCGCCGCCAACTGGGCAACATCCTGCACTGATGCCCCTCAAGCTTCCTCATTCGCTGCGCACACGCCTGATCGCGCTGACCGTCGTGGTCGAGATCGTGATGATCTCGGCCATCCTCTGGAACAGCCAGCGCCTGACCGAGGAGCATCTTGTCCGCCAGTTCGAGTTGCGGCGGGCCGAAATCAGCTTCCTGCTGCAAGCCGCCCTCGGCCCGGCCATGGCACAGCGCGACTACGCGGCGGTCAGCGATACGCTGCTCAGCGCCCAGAAACTGCAAGGCCTGGTCTATCTGGTCATGGAAGACGAAAACGGCCAGCACATCGCCGCTGCCCATGCGGATCACCGTGTCGAAACGAACGAGATGCGTGAATTCGCCATCCCGATCGAACTGGAAAAACGCTCTTACGGCCGCCTGAAAGCCGGTATCGACCTGCGTTTTCTGGAGGAAGCCCGGCACCAGATCCTGCTCCAGAACATCGCCCTCGCCCTGCTCGGCATTCTCGGCTCAACGTTAGTCCTCGGCGCCATCGCCTTGTGGCTGACCCGGCGTCTCGGCCACCTCACCGAGGCCAGCCACGCCCTCGCCGCCGGGCGCGGCTTCAAACCCTTGTCCGGCAGCAGCAACGACGATATCGGCCAGGTCATCAACGCCTTCAACGGCATGGCGCAAGCGCTGGAAAGGCGGCTCCAGGACTTGCGCAATGCCGAATCCCGCCAGCGCAGCCTGCTCGCCACCGTCGATGCCGAGCGTTCGCGCCTCGACGCGCTGCTCTCGGCCATGCGCCTGGGCCTCGTCTTTGTCGATCAGGACGAGCGCATCTGCTACCTCAATCCGGCCTTCGCCGGCCTATGGTCGGTCAGCCTCGACGGCCATCTGGCCAACCTGCCCCTGGCCGACCTGAGCAAGTGGCTGCACGGCGCACTGGTCGAAAGCGCCCGCCACAAGCTGTTTGCCGGCGACGGCACCCTCCTAGAACTGGCCTTGCACGACGGCCGCACCATCACCCAGCACAGCGTTGCCGTAAGCAGCGCCGGTGGTGCCGAACTGGGTCGGCTTTGGATTTTCGAGGATGTCACCAGCGAGCGGCAGATTGCCGAGCACCTGACCTTCATGGCCGAACGCGACCCGCTGACCGGATTGGCCAACCGTGCCCGCTTCTCGGCCGAAGTGGAACGCCTGGTCGGCCGCCGCCAGCGCGAGCCCAACCTGTGTGGCGCCGTGCTCTACTTCGATCTCGACGAGTTCAAGACGATCAACGACACCTTCGGCCACCGGGCCGGCGACAATGTGCTGGTGCGCACGGCCGATGCCATCGGCCGCCTGATCCGCAACGATGAGCTGTTTGCCCGCCTGGGCGGCGACGAGTTCGCCATCGTCGCCCCCGGTGCCGACCGGGCCGGGGCGCAGGTGATGGCCGAGCGCGTGGTCAAGGCGCTGAGCAGCCTCAGTTTCGAATTCGACGGCCAGCGTTTCGGGCTGACCAGCAGCCTTGGCGTGGCCCTGTTTCCCGAACATGCCGACTCGGTCGAGGAGCTGGTATCGCGTGCCGACGCGGCAATGTACCAAGCGAAGCGCAGCGGCAAGAACTGCTGGCGCCTGTATCGCCCCGATCTCGACGAGTCGGCGCACATGCTCAGCCAGTTGGGCTGGAACGAGAAAATCCAGGCCGCGCTCGACGAAAACCGGTTGGTGCTCCACTTCCAGGGCGTGCATCGCACCGCCGACCGCCAGGTCAGCCACTACGAAGCGCTGGTGCGCATGATCGACGCCGACAACCCCGGCGAAATCCTGCTCCCCGGCAGCTTCATCCCGGCCGCCGAGCGCACCGGGCGGATCGTCGATATCGACCGCTGGGTGATCCGCGCCGCCATCCGCAAGCTGGCCGACATGCCGAGCTTGCCCGCCCTGGCGGTGAATGTCTCGGCCCGCTCCTTCGACGATCCGACCCTGGCCCACACGATCAGCGGCCTGCTCACGGAATTTCACGTCGAGCCGCAGCGCCTGATCATCGAACTGACCGAAACCGCCGCGCTGGCCAACATCGGCGATTCCGAACGCTTCATCGACGACCTGCGCCGCCTCGGCTGCACCGTCTGCCTGGATGATTTCGGCGTCGGCTTCTCGTCCTTCGCCTACCTCAAGCACCTGTCGGCCGACGTGCTGAAAATCGACGGCATGTTCATCCGCAACCTGCTCGGCAACCGCGAGGATCAGGTTTTCGTCCGCGCCATCGTCGAAGTTGCCCGCGGCCTGGGCAAGAAAACGGTCGCCGAGTTCGTCGGCGACGCCCAGACCCTGTCACTGCTCGGTGAAATTGGCGTCGATTATGCGCAGGGTTACTACCTTTCCTTCCCGATCGCCGAGATAAGCGCATCCTGATCGGGTAAAATCGCGGTTTTTCCGAATTCTGCGCAGGAGTTTTTACCGTGAAGATCGTCTGTCTCGACCTCGAAGGCGTGCTCGTCCCCGAAATCTGGATCGAATTCTCCAAGCGCACGGGTATTCCCGAGCTGATGCGTACCACCCGCGACGAGCCGGACTACGACAAGCTGATGACCTACCGCCTGAACATCCTGCGCGAGCACAAGCTCGGCCTGCCGGACATCCAGAAGGTCATCGCCGAAATGGGCCCGATGGAAGGTGCCCGCGCCTTCCTCGACAAGCTGCGCGAGGATTACCAGGTCGTCATCCTGTCCGACACCTTCTACGAGTTCGCCCACCCGCTGATGCGCCAGCTCGGCTGGCCGACGCTGTTCTGCCACTCGCTGGAAGCCGACGCCTCGGGCATGCTGGTCGCCTACCACCTGCGCATGCCGAACCAGAAGCAGGAAGCGGTCAAGCGCTTCAAGGAACTGAACTTCAAGATCGTCGCTGCCGGCGATTCGTACAACGACACGGCGATGCTCGGCGAGGCCCACGGTGGCATCCTGTTCCACCCGCCCGAGAACGTCATCCGCGAGTTCCCGCAGTATCCGGTCGTACGTGACTACGACGCGCTGCGCGCCGAAATCGACAAGGCTTTCGCGAAAGTCGCCTGACTTTCGCGCAAGCCTTTCGGCCATTGGCTCCACCCCCGCTCACTTCGTTCGCTGCCCCTCAAGGGGGCTTGGCGCTTCGGTTTAAGGCGAAATCATGCATCGCGAACGCTTCTACACGCTGACCGCGTCCTGCCCGGACCAGGTCGGCATCATCGCCAAGGTCTCCGGCTTCATCGCGCAGA
>CAZDRS010000226.1:0-4261 GCA_964507585.1 uncultured Dechloromonas sp. | reverse complement strand
CTGGTACTTCCAGTAGGCGTCCATGGTCAGGCGGAAGGGGTCTTCCCACTTGTCCCAGTCGTGAATCTTGATGCCTTCGTACGACGTCTGCGGGAAAACCTTGTCCATCGGCTGGTAGGTCGTATCCCAGGCCAGATCGCGGGTCATCAGGGCGTAGCGCTCCTTGAGGCCGAGCTTCTTGCTTGCTTTCATATCCATGGTGTTCGCTCCTTGCTGGCCGGAATCAGGAATTCCAGCTCAGGGTAAATTCGTCGTCGGTCTCGTCGAGATTGCCGGAGATGGTGATCAGGTGCAGTTGCAGCTCCTGCAGGTCGAAGCTGCGGCCGATCTTCTCCTCGACCGTCTCGCGCTTGATGACCAGGCGGTTCGGCACGTCGATCTTCACCATCGACGGCTGGTCGTCGACCATGGCGTTCGGGTTGTCCTCGAGGATGGCCTCGACGATGCAGCGGGAGTCGTCGTTCTTCTGGAAGGCGATGAATGCGTTGGACATGCTGTTTCCTTTACAGGGCGATGCCGGCCTTGGCGGCGCGGGCGTTCAGGTTCTGGACCAGTTCGTCCATGATGGCGTCGGCTTCGGCGCCAAAGGCCAGCGCGGCGACCGGCTTCAGGGCGACGACGGCACGGTCGCGCCACTTCCTGATCCAGGCGGCCAGTTGTTCCTTGTTGCCGGGTTTGTCGGCACCGGTCGCCTTCAACACGGCATCCAGCCACTTGGTCGTTTCGCCGAACCATTCGCGCTGGAAGCGGGTCAGCATCGAGAACACCGGGCTGTAGGCGGCGTTCAGCTTCTCGTTGTAGCGCTCGTAGATCAGCGGGTAGAGCAGGCCTTCCAGCGCGAAATCCTGGGCAACCAGCACTTCGAACCAGTCCTTCTCGACCATCAGGTCTTCGACGTAGCGGCGCAGTTCCTGCCATTCGGCGCCTTCCAGCCAGGCGGTCTTGGCGGCGGCCAGCGCGTCGAGGTCGTCGAAGGCGACGCCGAGGCGGGTCACGTACTGGGCGACGCCCAACTGGTCCATGCTGGCGTAGCAGGCCGCCTGCGAAATGGCGATGCCGTAGCCGTAGGACGACACGTAGGCCTTGTTCAGGTTGGACGCCCAGGCGACATGGCGCAGCGGCAGGAAGACCTTGAGCGCGTCGGCCTTGCCGGCGGCCGGATAGGCGGCGGCCAGGCTCAGTTCGTCGACCAGGTCGAAATCGCCCTCGGCCACTTCCTGCATCTTGCCGCGGGCCAGCGTCCAGGCGCCGTAGTAGTACTGGCGCGGGTCCTTCAGCGCGTACCAGTCCTTCATCGTGATCGCCGTGCGCGTGGTGTCGAAGATGTCGTACTGCGGCTCCCAGGTCGGGCGGTAGTGGTAGTTCTCGACCGGCTGCAGATCCATCGTCGCTTCGATATAGCGGGAAGCCGGCTTGTCGGCCCCCATCCGGCGGGCCAGGTGGCCGAAGGTCTGGCGCAGCGGCGTGATGCTCACCGTCCTCAAATCGATTGCCATGCTTGTCTCCTCAAAAATCCCTTGTGTTACGGTCAACCGGAAAAAATGACCAAAAACGAAATGCCTAACGGAAACGCTGGTGCGTCGCCTGGTGCAGGTTCCAGTGGAAATCGGCGTCGGATGCGTCGGCATCGGCCGGCTCGGGCTTGGCGTCGGTCAGCAGCTCGACCTGGTTGGCCTGGCAGAACTCGTTGAATGCCGCCTTGGGCATGACCAGTTCGGCCGCCACATCGGGGTCACCGACGGCGAACTCGAATTCGATCAACCCGTTGGGCAGGGTGCGCATGACACGCACGAACTTGCGCGTAATGTCGAACTTGCCTTCCGCCGAGTTTTCCGCCATCTCTCGCTCCTCATTCCACTGCCGCCTTGCGGCAGCTCTTTGATGAGGCACATTAAATCTTTTACTAAGATATTAATGAATGGACATTTGGGGAAATGACTTGTACTTTTCGTAACCCGACACAGCCTTTGGGGTCATTCCCGCGCAGGCGGGAATCCAGAAATGCACCGAAAAATTTCCTTCGGCGCTGGAACCGCCCAGTCAGCCCAGCCCCTCGCGCCGGAACTGGCTGGGCGGCACCCCGGTTCGCTTGGTGAAGAAGCGGGAGAAATAGGCCGGATCGGCAAAACCGAGCTGGTAGCAGATCTCGGTGATCGGCACGGCCGAGTAGCGCAGCAGGCGGCGCGCCTCCTGCAGCAGCCGCTCATGCACGACTTCCTTGGAGGGCCGTTCGGCCATGCGCCGGCAGATGTCGTTGAGCCGCGCCTCGGTCACCGACAAGCGGCTGGCGTATTCGCTGAGGGTCAGGTGATCGCGGAAATGAGCTTCGACCAGATCGCAAAAACTGAGGAAGATGCGCAGGTCTTCGCTACGCTCGGGGCGTTGCGCCGAGACCGGCTCGTGGGCCACCAGCAGACGGCTCAGGTGAATGAAGCTGCTTTGCCCCAAAGCCTGCAGCAGCGCCAGGTGACCCTTGGCATCACGGGCAAACTCGTGCTGCAACAGGGCGACCGTGGCCAGCAAGCCGTCGAAGTCGGCCACGAACTCGAGTGGCAGCCGGGACATTTCGACAAATGCCGGTTGGCGCAGCAAGGACTCCGGCCACTGCCCCGGCATCGCCTTGTACCAGGCGCGCACAACCTCCTGCCGCACGGTCAGCACGTGGCCGTCAGTATCCTCCTCGGAATAGAACGAATGCGGAATGGTCGGCGGCGTGAAGATAAACAAGGGCGCCTGGCCAAAATAAACCTCGCCGTCCAGATTGAGGCGAATGCTGCCGCGCACCAGCAGATGCACCTGAAAGAAGCAGTAATGCCGGTGCGGCGGCGTATTGCGCCCAAAGAAGTCGGCTAGTCGGCCAAAGGTTTCGTAATGAATCTCGCACTCCGGGTCGCGCTGGTCATAGACCCGCCCGATATGGATATCCGGAATTGCCTGAACCGGCGTCGCCGTCATGCCCTGCCTCTTCGTCAGAACCACAAGATGAATGCCAGCTTACCCCAAGGCCGACCAACATACTGCCCAATGCTGGCTTGCGCATACCGCGCAGGCCATAGGTAGGCAGCCTTTGACACTTTACTAACATATTAGCCATATAACTGCTATCATCCAGAGCGTCAATGCGCATCCGTACCGGAATCGTCACCATGTCTCGCAAGCTCGCCTACCGCAATCTGCCTCAACTTTTCCTGCGTGCCCGGGAAGAACTGCTCTGTCATTTCCGGCCGATCATCACCCATTTCGGCCTGACCGAGCAGCAATGGCGCATCCTGCGTGCCATCGGCGAATTTGAGCAACTCGAACCGCGCGAGATCTGCGAGATATGCCAGATCCTGAGCCCCAGCCTGACCGGCGTACTCTCGCGCATGGAAGACATGGGCCTGGTCACCCGCACCCGCATGGAGGAAGACCAGCGCCGCGTCATCGTCCGCATGACGGCCAAGGCGGAAAACCTGGTTGCCGAACTGGGCCCGCTGATCGTCGAACAATACAAGATCATCGAAAAAGCCTTTGGCCCGGAATTGATCCAGGAACTCTACGAAGTCATGGACAAGGTCATCGCCGCCGAACGCGGGCCCATCCCCCAAGTCAAATTACCGCCGCGTAAAGATTGGTTCAATTAGCAAAGTAGGCGGTTTTTGAGATCAGCCGCCAAATGACTCGACGGTGCTGGCATTTCTAGCAGAGCCAGGGGAATGACCTAATGATGCGTTTCGCAAATCGGCGAATTCGGCATACGAGACAGCAACTCAAACAGCCATAAACCTCTCAATGGCATCAGGAACTCTTTCGTCCAAGCGAATCAGCAGTGACGCCGAGCATCCAGCTTGCGCCCCTTACCCCCTATTTTCCAGGTATCTTGGGGTACGCAAATACCTGGCGAACACCAGATGCGAGAAATGTACACGCTCGCTGAACGACATCAACTCCGTAGCCGCCACCTCTGGCAATGGCTGAAGCTCGACCCTAAGCGTAAGCGCAAACCTGCCCCTGTCTTATAATCGGCAGAAAAATGTGAAAGCCCATTTTCATTTAACGAAGTGAGCGATCTCCCCCAGCGGTAGTGCCACTTGAGAGCAGCACAACAGCAACCTAGGAGGCTACGAGAATGAAACAAACGCGTGGTGGATTTGTTGCCGGTGCTGCCCCTAAGCTACCCAGAGCAGAAATAAAAAAGGCTCACATCGCTGTAAGCCTTGATTTCACTGGTGCCCCCGAACGGAATCGAACCGCTACCTGATGATTACAAATCAACTGCACG
>CAZDRS010000225.1:0-4268 GCA_964507585.1 uncultured Dechloromonas sp. | reverse complement strand
GTTTTCGAGGGCAACCTGACCCAGGTGACTTACGGTGGTCGCGGAGATAGCGCCAATTCCGCCAAGAATTTCTGGGAAGGCAATTACTGGGACGACTATCAGGGCTTCGATCGCAACGGCGACGGCATCGGGGACCAGGTTCACGAGAACTATGCCTACGCCGACCAGATCTGGATCGAACTACCGGTAGCCCGTTTCTTCCGCAGTTCGCCCGTCATGGAACTGCTCGACTTCCTGGAACGCCTCGCTCCTTTCTCGACGCCGGATTTGATTCTGCGCGACGAGAAGCCGCGCTTCGTCAAACCTCTCAAGGTGGCTACATCATGAGCGAAGATAATTCTGCCAATGGCGACCGCAAGCCAGATCCTGGCAAAGTCTCCAATGCCAAGAAGCAAACCAACCGGCGGCGTGCCCTGCGCACGCTGTTGCTGACCGGTGGCGTCCTCGGTGCTGCCGGCTCAGGCTTCCTGCCGCTCGTCTACTCGCAGAAGAAGCGCTTGCGCCCGCCAGGCGCCCTCGATGAAAAAGATTTTTTGTCGAGTTGTATCAAATGTGGCCAATGTGTTCAGGTCTGCCCGGTACAGGCAATCAAACTGGCCGATCTAATTGACGGCGTTGGGGTCGGCACCCCCTACATCGACCCGCGCAAGCAGGCCTGTGATTTCTCTTGTGATGCGGTGCAGTGCATCCTGGCCTGCCCGACCGGTTCTCTCACTTACCACAAGCCACCTCACATGACCGTACGGCCAGGTGCCGAACTGTCGTCCAAGCCGGTTCTGCTGGCCAAGGAAAAGGATGCCGAGCCGACGCTGAACCTTGCCGAGCGCATCGGTGTCGCCCGCCTGACCCGGCCGGAATCCTGCTTGGCAATGCAGGGCAAGGGGTTCAAAGGAGCCGCCCGTGGTGCATCGTTCGAGGGCAAGCTGCGCTACATGTCGGTCGACCGCTGGAAGCCGATTCCGGTAAGCGATTTCAAGTACGACCGCGAGGTATGCGACCTCTGCGAGCAGGCCTGTCCGATCAAGGGTGCGATCACTGTTGAAATGGGCTTGGGCAAGGATGGCAAGATGAAGGGCATTCCCGTCGTTCACGAAGCCTGTGTCGGCTGCGGTGTGTGCGAAATGATCTGCCCGACCGAACCGGCAAGCATCGAAATCATTCCTGGCGAAGGATGGCGAGCATGAGTGACTTGTTACATAAACGGTTTGTCGACCAGATCAAGGTACTGTTTGGTGCTGAGCCGAAAAAACCGACCAAGCCCGAAGACATCAGCCCTGCCGCCCAGACGATCCATTTTTACAAGAAGGGCAACAAGGACTTCAAACTGCATGCCCAGGCACATGAGCAAAAGAGCACCAAGTGGCGCAACCGTCGCTGGGTGACACTGATCTTCGCCAACCTGCTGTTCGTCATTTCCTTTGGCCTGGACATTCAAATCCTCGAAGGCGCCCTGACCGCATCGCGTTTTGTCGGTTTCCACCTGATTGACCTGAATTCCGCATTGCAGGTGATGCTGGCCCACAAGCACATCATCAACAACCTATTGATCGGCACCGGAACAGTGCTGGTGCTCTGGGCATTGCTCGGCGGGCGAACATTCTGTTCCTGGGTTTGCCCTTACCACTTGTTGGCCGAATGGGCTGAAAAAATCCATCTTTACCTGGCCAAGAAAAAGCTGGTCACCGACCAGACCATGGATCGCCGCTTGCGCACCGTGTTCTGGGTCATTTTCGCGCTGCTCGCCATCGCTACCGGCTACACGGTTTATGAAGCCATTTCGCCGACCGGTATCGTTTCCCGTGCCCTGATCTACGGCCCGGGTCTGGCCATGCTGTGGGTGCTGGCCTTGCTCTTCTTCGAAGTATTTTTCTCGCGCCGCGCCTGGTGTCGCTACGCCTGCCCGATTGGCCTGACCTATGGCGTCGTCGGCATCATTTCCCCGGTGCGTATCAAGTACAAGCTGGAAGGCTGTTTCCACGAAGGCGATTGCCGCAAGGTTTGCCTGGTTCCGCACGTGCTCGACACCGTCATCAAGGGGCGGGCGATCGAGCCGGAAGTACCCATTGGCCCCGATTGCACCCGCTGCGGCCTGTGCGTCGATGCCTGCCCGACAGGGTCGCTAACCTTCGAGGTCAAGGGCTTGTCCAAACTGATGTAACTTGGGCGAGGACTCAACCCTGCGCGACAATGCCAGCCTCACCGCTGGCATTGTCGCTTCCGGGAAAGCCCTCTAGTCAGTAAACAGCAAGCTTTCAACCCGGCGCCACCTCGTGGATTTTTGATCGATATTCAATGCCCAATCGGGCTGCCCAACCTATAATCCGCCCCATGATCCAGTTCAAGCAAGTTGCCAAGACATTTCGCAAGGCCCGCGTTCTCGACGGCATCAGCCTCGACATCGGCTTGGGCGAACGCGTCGCCCTGATCGGCTCCAACGGTGCCGGAAAGACCACCCTGATCCGCTGTCTGCTCGGCGAATATACCTTCGACGGCAGCGTCGCCATCAACGGCCTCGACCCGCGCAGCAATCGCACTGCCGTGCTCGGCAAGATCGGCTTTGTGCCGCAGTTGCCACCGCCGCTCAAGATGCCGGTCGGTCAGCTGATCGATTTTTCGGCCTCGCTGTGCGGCACCGATCCCAAGCGCATCCACGACATTGCCCGCCGCCTTGGGCTCGACGTCGACGCCATCCTCACCCGCCAGTTTGTGCGTCTGTCTGGCGGCATGAAGCAGAAACTGCTGATCGCCATTGCCCTGGGCCGCGATGCACAGGTACTGGTGATGGACGAGCCGGCCGCCAACCTCGACCCGGAAGCGCGCAAGATATTCTTCGATCTGCTGGCCGAACGCCTGCAGGATACGACGATGATCATCTCCAGCCATCGCCTCGACGAGGTCTCCTCGCTGGTTAATCGGGTGATCGAAATGGACATGGGCAAGGTCGTGCTGGACGACAAGGTGGCCGACGACGTGACGCTGACCGACACCCTGGCCTGCCGTATCGCCCTCAAGCGCTTCGAGCCGGCTTTCGCCAAAGCACTCGACGGCTGGAAGATCACCGCTACCGACACCGATCAACTGGTGTGGACTGGCCAGGTTGCCGGCCCGGATCGTCTGCGCTTCTTGGGCATTATTTCCCGCTACACGGCACTGGTTGCCGATCTCTCGCTAACCGAGAATTGAGCATGTGCAACCGGCATCGACGTGATTTCCTCGGCCGCCTCGGCGTCGGCGGCCTGTTGCTGACGCCGCTGGCCGCCGTGCTGTCGGGCTGCAAGAAGGGCAATTGGCCGGAGGACATGGTCGACATCAAATGGGATCGCGACACCTGCGTCACGTGCAACATGGTCATTTCGGATCGGCGCTTCGCCGGCGAAATGCGCGGTGGCCCTGATAAGACCGTTTTCAAGTTCGATGACCCGGGCTGCATGGCCATCTGGCTCAAGGAAAAAACCGAGAAATATCCCTGGCTGAAGGATGCCTCCACCCAAATGTGGGTAGCCGATTACAACAGCAAGAGCCGTGACGAAATGAACTGGCTCGACCCACGCCGCGCCTATTTCGTTACCCGCACGTCGCCGATGGGTTTCAATTTCGCCGCCGTTGCCGCACCGCTGGCCGGCGCCCTCGATTTCACCGACATGCAGCAGCATGTTTTGGCAAGGTTAAAAAAATGAAGCAACTCTGGCTCACCGCCAAACTGGATATCGTCGAATCCCTGCGTGCCCGCTGGTTCCAGATCTACACCCTGGTCTTCGGCGGCATCGTCGCCCTGCTCTTCCTGTTCGGCCTTACCGAATCGCGCGTACTCGGCTTTATCGGCCTGTCGCGCCTGCTGGTCACCTACATCCAGCTAACCATGGCCATCCTGCCCATATTCGTGTTGATCACGACCGTTCGCTCGGTAGCCGGCGATCGCGAAGCTGGCGTCTTCGAATACCTGCTCTCCCTGCCGGTCGGCCTCGGTGCGTGGTTCTGGGGCAAGATCGTCGGCCGCTACATCGTCGTTTTTGCACCCGTTTTCCTCGCCATGCTCGGTTCGGTGATCTGGGCCACCATCGCCGGCATCGAAGTACCGTGGGATATGTTCGGCTACTACACTGCCCTGCTCGCCGTAATGGCCATGTGCTTCCTCGGCATTGGCATGCTGATTTCGGCCATTGCCCGCACGACCGATATGGCGCAGGGTGCCGCATTCATGGTCTGGCTGGTGCTGCTGCTCTTCCTCGACCTGATCCTGCTCGGCGTGATGATTCAGGGCAAGGTGG
>CAZDRS010000224.1:0-4276 GCA_964507585.1 uncultured Dechloromonas sp. | reverse complement strand
ACAGGTCGTCGGTGTTGGTTTCGCCGGTGACCTTGAAGACGGTCAGCTTCTGCGAGGCCGGCACTTCCGGACGCGAGGTGAACCACTCGGCGTCGGCCCAGGACTGCATGACGGCCTTGGCGTTGGCGTTGCCGGCCTTGGCCAGCTCGGCGACGTCGTGGAAGTAATCGAAGACCAGCAGGGTCTTCTTCAGGCCTTCGGCGGCGACGGCGCCACAGGTGGCGCAGCCCAGCAGGTCGATCAGCGGCTTGACGTTGTAGCCGCCCAGCATGGTGCCGAGCAGTTCGGTAGCCTTTTCCTTGGAGATCAGCGTGCAGGCTTCTTCGCCCTTGGCGACCTTGGCCAGGAACTCGGCCTTGACCTTGGCGGCATCGTCGACGCCGGCCGGCACGCGATAGGTGATCAGCTCGACCAGAGCGGCTTCTTCGCCCTTCGGCGGATTCTTCAGCAGGGCGACCAGCTCGGTGGTCTGTTGCTTGGACAGGGGCAGCGGGGGGATACCGAGGGCTGCACGCTCTGCAACGTGGGCGCGATAGGCTTCAAGCACGGCGACTTCCTTTCGTAAAGGGTTGCTCTGGGAAACGATTATTTTACGACAATCGCGGCGGCCGAATGGTTCGGCTTGTAGCGTCCCGAGGCCGGCTCGCAAGTCTTATATATGATAGCTTATCTTAGGTCATTTGCCATGGAATTGTGTGCACTGCAGCACCGAACTGCTTAAATTTTGAGCAATCAACACAAAATCCTTGCCGGACAAGCAGTTGGCGAATCTACCCAGAACTTATCCACAGACTTACCCCGTCTTTACGGGGATAAATAGCGTTTATTCAACAGCCGGATTGCCCAGCAGAAGGGCAACGAGGCAATTCGCGACATGCTCGGAACAACTTTCCGGATTCCGCCTGGCGACTGAAAAGCATTGCAGCAAGCCGAACTCGAGACACTGCTGAAAAATTAGGCAGCACCCGGTTTGCTATTGCGCATCAGTGGCTTAGCGCAACGATCCCGAGCTTATCCACAGGCTTGTCCGACCTGAACGGGGATAAATATCGTTTATAACAGCGGCAGGCCGTGGCGCTGGCGGGCCCGGTTGCAGGCGGCGTGCTCGACATCGAATTCGCGGCAGGGCGATGGGCGGTCGGCGTAGATGGTGCAAGCCACCGCCTGGCCTATCGTGCCGGCCAGCGCCACACAGCGCGGCTCGGCACTATCGGTACCGCACAGGCGAACGATGCTGGCGGTGACCGGCACGGTCATCGCCAACGGTACGCCCCGCCCCCAGGCAAAGGCGCCGCCGGCCAACTCGGCCGGGTGGAAATCGACGCGAAAGCTGGCGCAGCAGGCACCGCACGACTGGCAAGGGGAAACGGGGATTTCCTGCGCCATGCTCACGCCTCAACCGAGGTCGACCACGACGCGATGCAGGTCATGGCCGGAGGCGAGGTATTTCTTTTCGAACGGCGTCATCGGCTCGCCGACGGGCTGCCAGGGTTCGCAGTGCGCCGGCCGGCCGGTGGCCAGCGTGATGGCCGAGGCCAGTTCCTCAATATAGATGCGCCAATTGCTGCGGCATTCGAGCGTGCCGCCCAAGGCCAGCAAGGCGGGAAACACGGCATGGCCGTGCCAGCGGCGGGCCAGGTGGCCGATCTTGGGCCAGGGATTGGGATAGAGCAGGTAGTGGCGGGCCAGATGGATGCCCTCCGCCTGCAGCAGACGCCAGAAATCGACCAGGTCGGCCCGGGCGAACACAGCGTTGGCCGGCAGGGCGAGCGGCTTGCCCCGGCTGATGCGGTCGATGGACTGATCGACGCCGATGACGAAATGATCCGCATACTGCTCGGCGATGCGCAGCGTGCTCCACCCTACCCCGCAGCCGGCATCGAGGATGAGCGGGGCTTGCGGATTCCACGCCGCACGCGCCGCCATCGCGCCGAGGAAGGCTGCGCGGTTGTAGTCGAGGACAGGCTTGCGGAAGGGATGCGCCAGATGACGGCGGAGCAGTTCCGGCAAATCCTCGTGCGGCCCGGCCTGGGCGCTGCTGATGAAACGGGAGTTGCCTTCCATCAGGCAGCGAGCAGCAGGCGTTCGGGGAGACGGTCGAGCACGCCGGCGGCGACGAGCATGGCGTCGATGTCCTCGGCGGCCTTGACCGGCCGTAGCTGCTGGTAGAGCGCCTCGGCCTCCGGGTAGTGGCGGCGCAGCAGCATCAGCCATTGCTTCAGGCGACCGCCGGCATGTACCGGCATCACCCGCTCGCGCACGCCGCGCCAGTATGTGGCGACAGAAGGGAGCAATGCTGCCCAGCCGCCAGTGGCCTCGCCGCGCACCTTGCGCGGCAGCAGCGGGTCGGCTAGCGCGCCACGGCCGAGCATGATGTCGGCGCAGCCCGATTCCTGCTGGCATTGGCGAAAATCGGCCACCGTCCACACCTCGCCGTTGGCGATGATGGGAATCCGGACTGCCGCCCGCACCCGGTCGATCTGCGCCCAGCGCGCCGGCGGCTTGTAGCCGTCGACCTTGGTACGGCCATGCACGATCAGTTCATCGACGCCACCTGCCTCGATAGCCTGGGCACAATCGACGGCCAGGCTGCTGTCGGCGATGCCGAGGCGCATCTTGGCAGTGAAGGGAATATCTGCCGGCACTTCGGCGCGTACGGCGCTGACGATGGCGTGCAGCAGTTCCGGTTCGCCGAGCAGCGCGGAACCGCCGCGGTGGCGAAAAACGGTCGGCGCCGGGCAGCCGAAGTTGATATCGACGCCGGCCGGCCGATGTTTGACCAGGCGCTTGGCGTTGGCGGCCATGAAATGCGGGTCAGAACCGAGCAACTGGACACGCATCGGCGTGCCGCTGTCGGTTCGACTGCCCTGATGCAGTTCCGGGCAGGTGCGCAGGAAGGTACGGTTGGGCAGTACGCTTTCGGTAACCCGGACGAATTCGCAGATGCCCCAGTCGTAGCCGCCGATGGCCGTCAGCACGTTCCGCATCAGCGGGTCGGCCAGGCCTTCCATGGGGGCAAGCAGGATTCGGGACATGAGGTATTTCACGGGGTAGCGTAGAGGGGCGCATTATAATCGCTCCATGCTGCGCCTCGTTCTCGATACCAACGTCGTCCTCGACCTCTTCCATTGGGCCAACACCGACGCGGTGCCGATCATGGCGGCCCTCGAAGCCGGCCGCATCGAATGCTTTGCCGACCAGCGCACGCTGGACGAATTGCAGCGCGTGCTGACCTACCCGCAACTCAAGCTGACGCCGGACATGATCGCCGAGCGCTACGCCCGCTACAGCGGCCTGGTGCAGGTTTTTCCCGATGGCGAAGCGCCCCCGCTGCCGCGTTGCAAGGACAAGGACGACCAGAAGTTTCTTGAACTTTCGGCCCGCTGCGGAGCCGACGTACTGGTCAGCAAAGACAAGGCACTGCTGAAATTGCGCGGCCGTACCAAACTATCGTTTCAAATCGTCGGGCCGGCTGTTGCGTCGCGCTTGTTATCGGGCTGAAAATAAGGCCAGGACTGGGATGCGCGATTTATTGCCCCACAAGAAATGTGCAACAATTGACAATATTGATAATTTTGCATACAAATCAATATGTATAGCAAAATCATTCGCCTGTTTCGGCAACAGGTTTATGGAGAGCGGTCATGGCCAATATCGTCTGGATGCAAACCGGCGCCTGTAGCGGCGACTCGATGGCCTTGCTCTGTGCCGACCGGCCGAGCCTTGAAAACCTGCTCGAACAATATGGCCTGAATTTCCTGTGGCACCCGTCGCTGACTGCCGAACAACGTTTTGGCGATGTGCTCGACGCCGTGCTGAGTGGCCGGGAAAAGCTCGACATCCTGTGCATCGAAGGCAGCCTGATGACCGGCCCGAATGGCAGCGGCCAGTACGATACCTGGAAGGGGCGGGCCAAGATCGACATCGTGCGCCAGTTGGCGCCGCTCGCCACCCACGTTGTCGCCATGGGCACCTGCGCCGCGTTTGGCGGCGTGCATGCGGCCGTGCCGAACCCGACCGACTGCACCGGGCTGCAATTTCAGGCAGACCAGGCGGGCGGCCTGCTGGGTGCCGACTGGCGCAGCGGCAGCGGCCAGCCGGTCATCAACGTGGCCGGTTGCCCAGCCCACCCCAACACGATGACCAAGATACTCGCCATGCTGGCCGAGGGTGAAACACTGGCGCTCGATACCCTCAACCGCCCGGGCGCCTTCTTTACGACCCTGGTGCACCAGGGCTGCACGCGCAACGAGTATCACGAGTACGACATCGAGGA
>CAZDRS010000223.1:0-4304 GCA_964507585.1 uncultured Dechloromonas sp. | reverse complement strand
GCCGTCGGATCGGCAGCCTGCGACCAGCGCTCGCGCCGCCATTTCTCGCGCTCGCCGTTGGCGCAGAATGTCCAGGCCACCAGCCGGCTCTGCTTCTGCCCTTGTGCCATTGGCATGATGCGCGATTCGACGACCTTGGCCTTCTTCAGCGCTGCCTCGATATGCACGATGTTGTCAGCCTTCGACACCAGGCTGGTGAACCACAGCACCCGCTTGGGAATGGCCGTACTCTGCTCGATCATCGATTTGACGAAGGCCCGCTCGCCGCCGTTGCACCACAGTTCGGTGCCGCCGCCGCCAAAGTTGAGGCGCGGCTGGGCCGTGCCTTTCTTGGCGCCCGGTTTGCCGAGGTTGTTCCATTTGCGTTGGCTGACGGCCAGCACTTCATCCGGCGAATTGTGGAAAGGCGGGTTGCACATGCTCAGGTCGAAGCTTTCGCCGGAGCGCAGCAGGCCGGTGAAGATGTTGTCCCATACCGGCTGGTGGCGCAGTTCGATGTCGTTGGCCAGCTCCGGGTTCTTGCCGAGAATGGACTGGGCATTGGCCAGCGCTGCCTCGTCGATGTCCACGCCGAGGAAAGACCAGCCGTACTCGGCGTGGCCGATCAGCGGATAGACCAGGTTGGCGCCGGTGCCAATGTCGAGAACGCGCACGCCGGGGCCGGTCGGGATGGTCTTGCGGTTGCAGGTAGCCAGCAGGTCGGCCAGGCTGTGCAGATAATCGGCCCGGCCAGGGATCGGCGGGCACAGGTAACCGGCCGGAATATCCCAGCCCTTCACGCCGTAGTGGTGCATCAGGATCGCCCGGTTCAGCATCTTTACGGCGGCCGGGTTGGCAAAGTCGATGCTCGGCGTGCCGGCCGGCGTCGTCTTGATGTGCTTGGCCAGCGCGGCCGAGGTGGCGGTCAGCGCCGCGAAATCGTAACCTTCGGCATTCTTGTTGCGGGGGTGCATGGCGGCTCTAGCAGAAAACAGGAAGGCCGCCATTCTCCCACGCCTGGGCAAGCAAGTGCCTGCCTATCGATAGGCGACGAGCGCGGAGCGCTTATTCCTGCGCCAGCGGAAAGCGCTTTGCCGGCCAGACAAAGGCCGCAAAAATCGCCGCTTCGAGCAGGCAAACGATAGGCGACACCCACAGCATCACCGAACCGCCCATCCCGACAATCACCAAGCCGCCGGCCGATACGGCCAGCAGCAGGCCAGCAACCACCCGCATCACCGGCGTCCGCGATCCACACACCGTACGTGGCAGGCCGGCCAGTAGCGGCCCCAGACCGAAGGGCAGGCCAAGAACCAGCAGGGGCAAGACAAAATCAGTGATGCGCCCGCCGCTTGGTACCTCGCCAGCACCGTGGGCGAATTGCAGGGCAAGCACGGCCGGCGCGGCACTCAGCAGCAAGCCGAGCAATATCGAAAGCAGGCGTAGGGCAGTCAGCATGGGAAATCCTGAAAAACGGCGGTGAGCCGGCTCACCGAAGGCGGCACCGTAACATCCCTGGCCGCCATGCCCAAGCCGCCGACATCAAATTTTGCCGAAATCGCAACGCGGGCCGAAAGCAGGGGGCGTTCAGACCGCCTGCCAAACCAGATAGCGCGGGTTTGTCGGATAGCTGGCCAGATTCTCCGCCTGATCCGGCGCCAAGCGGTAACCTGGCACAAAACCCTGGCGCAGCCAGAATGCCAGCGCATCTTGCACGCAGACCAGCCCGGCAGCCAGCCAGCACCCGCTAGCCAAGGCATGCCGCACCAAGTGCCGCCCAATCCCGCGCCCCCCGCTAGCAGGCGAAACAGCCAGGTCGTGCAGGTAAAGGCAATCGGCCTCGGCCGCCGGCGAAAAATCATGGCCCAGTGGCGTGACCCGGCCGAGGCGTGACGGATAGGCCATCAGATAAGCGACGACCTGATCCGCATCGGTGGCTACCCAGCAATAAGTCGGTACACGCGCCAGCCGGGCCTGCATGACGGTGGCCGACTCATTCATCGCCAACGCGTAGCAAGCCTCCTGGATGGCAAGGATGGCCGTCATGTCGTTGGGGTGCATTGGGCGAATGTGCGGGGATTGCCTGGGCATGTTGGTGGGGCTGGGTTAACTCCAAGTTCACAGGTATGTGCGGCTTTTTGCGCAGATTCGGCCGAATGATGAATTAGTGACGCTGTAGAAAAGGTGCCTTCATACCCGATCATGCCGCCAAGGGGCGGCCGGCGGATGCCGAAGCAGTCTCGGCAGGAACGTTAGAAAGGAGGCCGCCAAAAATATGATCACAATGCAGAAGTGAGTTGTACAATAATGCGTACATGTTTAAGGAGCTATATCATGGATGCACTCACCTACAGCGCCGCCCGCGCAAACTTGGCGCACACGATGGATCGTGTCTGCAATGACCATGAACCGCTGATTATTACCCGCAACGGAGAGCAAGCGGTGGTTATGCTCTCGCTCGAGGACTACAACGCACTGGAGGAAACGGCGTACTTGCTGCGCAACCCCACGAACGCCAAGCGTCTGCTTGCAGCGGCTGAACAACTGAACGCTGGTAAGGGTGGCGAACGAAAGCTGGCTGAATGAAGCTGTTATTTGCAGATGGTGCATGGGAAGACTATTTGTACTGGCAGCAACAAGACCGGCGAATGGTTGAGCGGATAAACAAATTGATACGCGAAACGCAGCGAGAGCCTTTTGCAGGGATAGGCAAGCCGGAACCGCTGAAACATGCATTGGCGGGGTTTTGGTCAAGGCGCATAACCGATGAGCACCGGATGGTGTACAAGGTTGAAGACGACGCTCTGCTGATTGCTCAATTGCGCTACCACTACTGAGATTTCTAACGTCCAACCGCCTGCAAGGCACGGTTTGACTGGAAGGTTAGGTGGGTTTAATGGCTGCATAGACGAGCGCAGAGATAAAAGTTGCGATAACGCCCCAAAAGAACCAAGTAGGAATGGTTGGGCGCAGGCGGCTTTTTATGGGTTGATTGAGTGCGCGGATGACTTCGTGTTTCTGGCGGGGCGATGCAAAAAAGACCGACCAAGCGAGCAATAAGGCGCCCAAGGAGGCCAAAGAACCAACGGCCATGAACCCAAGGGTATAAACGTAGAACGAAGTGGCTGTGCTGCTGCCGGGAGCCGCAATGTACGGTGGGGTGTTCTTTAGCCGAATGAGAACGCTACCCTCGGCCCAGCCAAACCAGCCATGAGCAAACATGGCAACGCCGAAGACGAGCAGCCAGAAAATGACTGCGTAAACGCGAAATGATGGCTTAGTCGTTTCGAGCACCAGTATTACACCTAACGTGGAGCTAACCGGCCTGCGCGGCTTTTCGCGCAGGTTCGGTTGAGCGCAGGGTTATGGACATGGGTACATTCAACTGATGTCTGTGATTTTGGAGATCGCTCCGTCTTGGAACTCGAACTCCGAGCGGCCAGAGAGGTTTAGAACCTGCCCTTCCTTTAGGCCGTTCGGCAGATCGGTGGCGACGACGGCGCGAAAAGCGATGGTTGCTACCGCGACAGGGCCTTGAATCTCGAAGGACTCGATTTTCTGATGCCTTTCCGAGAACAGCGATAGCGATTGCAGAGCAAGGGCCTTAAGTTCCGCGAGTCCATTTGTGCTTGCGTTCACTACACCGGCAGAAATGTTCTTGAATTCCACCTGCGGGTGAAGGCCATTGAGCATGTCGTCTACATCCTTGCGGTTGTAGGCGTCGATGTAGCGGTCGACGAGGGCGCGAATTTCATTGGGACTCAATTGGCATCTCCGTGAAATGCTCCATAACGTTTGAGCCAAGCCGGTGGAGGTCGGCTCCAGCGAAGGGTTAGGCGTCACCGCTCGCTGGCTGCCAGTTTGGCCCCGAGGCCTGCAAAGGCGGCGGCAAAGCTGTAGCGGAGCCAACGCTGAACCGATGCGGACTCGATGACATGGCGGCGAAAGGCATGCGCCACGAAGCCGTAGACGACGAAGACAGCGAACGTCATGGCCATGAAGATGCCGCTCAACGTGAGCAACTGAACAAGCGGCTGCGCAGCACCGGGCTCGACGAACTGAGGCAGGAACGCCAGGAAGAAGATGGTGAGCTTCGGGTTGAGGATATTCAGCAGAAACGCCTTGACGACGATGCTCGATGCACTGGCGCGCGACACACTGCCATCGACCGAGAACGCCGACTTGTCGCACCACGTGGCGTAGGCGATGTAGAAGAGATAGGCAACGCCCGCGTACTTGAGTACCTGGAACGCGAGGGCGCTGGTGTGCATGACCGCTGCCAGACCGAGAATGGTTGCCGCCAGATGAGGAACGATCCCGGCTGT
>CAZDRS010000222.1:0-4312 GCA_964507585.1 uncultured Dechloromonas sp. | reverse complement strand
GTTAAACCTGGATATTCATCACATCCTGGTAGGCCGTGACCAGCTTGTTGCGTACCTGAACCATTTCCTGGAACGAAACGCTGGCGCTCTGCAAGGCAATCATTACTTCGTGCAGATTCTGGCTGGTGTCACCAGCGGCAAGTTTTTCCGCCATCTGGTCGGCCTGCTGCTGGGTCTGGTTCACCTTATCAATGGAGTTTTGCAAAATCTGGGCAAAATCGGCACCGCCCGCTACCGGCGTGCTTTCTGCGGCTGGCTTGCCGGCAGCCTGCGCTGCGGTGGTTCGCAGCACGCTCAACATTTGCTCGATTCCGTTCGTATCCATGATCAACTCCAATGCGCTTGGCGATTAACAAGCAATTCCCAGGCCAGCATCAATCCTGAAAATACCCTTCATCCCGATACTGCTGCAGCTTGTAGCGCAAGGTGCGCTCCGAAATACCGAGACGTTCAATCGCCTTCTTGCGCGACCCTCCAACCTCGGCCAGCGTGCGCAGAATATGCTCGCGCTCCAAGTCCTTCATATTATCGGCTCTTTTCTCCCCTTCCGGCAGGGCTGTTGTCGCCCCTTGTTCAGGCACAACCCGAACTGGCTGCAGCGTTGTATCGGCTGGCCGCGCAACGAGATTCAGCGCCTCGGGCTCGATGGTGTTGCCGGGAGCCATGATCAGGGCACGCTGAATGACGTTTTCGAGTTCGCGGATGTTGCCGGGCCAGACATGGGCGAACAAGACTGCCTCCGCCGCAGGCGACAGCATCATGCCGGTACGGCCGAAGCGGCCGCCATGTTCAGTCACGAAGTGACGGGCAATGGCCACGATATCCTCCGGACGTTGCCGTAGCGACGGAATGGCAATCGGAAAAACATTCAGCCGGTAGTAAAGATCTTCCCGGAAGAGGCCTTTGGCTACGGCCTCGGCCATGTCACGATTGGACGTGGCAACGATGCGGATATTCAGTGGTACCGGTTTTTTACCGCCAACCCGTTCGACTTCGCGCTCCTGCAAGACACGCAACAATTTGGCCTGCAGGCTCATCGGCATTTCGGTCACTTCATCGAGCAAGAGCGTGCCATCCTGCGCTTGCTCGAACTTGCCGGCCTGAGCTTGCTGCGCGCCGGTAAAAGCACCTTTCTCGTAGCCGAACAGCGTAGCTTCGAGCAGGCTGTCCGGGATGGCAGCACAGTTGATGGCCACAAACGGGCCGGTCTTGCGCGCTGAATTCCGATGAATGAAGCGAGCGACCACTTCCTTGCCAACCCCTGATTCTCCAGTAAGCAGCACGGTTGCGTCAGTTTGTGCAACCCGCTGGGCGATGGCGAACAGTTCCCGGCTAGCCGGGTCGTTGGCAACCACGCCGGCGCCATCATCGGACGACGGCAGTTCGTATTTGTTGATGTGGGCAAGCAGAGCCTGCGGCTCAAACGGTTTGAGCAGGAAATCGCAAGCACCGGAGCGCATGGCATCGACGGCCTTGTCGACTTCGGCATAGGCCGTCATCAGCACCACCGGCAGATGAGGCAGGCGGGCACGCACCTCCTTGAGCAGCGTGATGCCGTCCATCGGCATCATGCGAACATCGCTGACCACGATGGAGAAAGCCTGCTCGCCAAGCGCTTTCAGCGCCGCTTCACCGCCATCGACCGCGACGTAGGCGCGCCCGGCCAACTCCAACGTATCGCCAATGGCTTCGCGCAGGCTGGGATCGTCTTCGACAACGAGGACAGGCAGGGTATGTTCAGACATTTGCTTCACTTTCGTTTTCTGCCACAGCCACCGGCAAGGTCATCACGAACTCCGCGCCAGCGCCGGGTTCGGAGCGCAGTTCAATCGTACCGCCGTGCGCCCTTGCCACACCGAGCGCTATCGCCAGGCCCAACCCGGTGCCTTGCCCTTTGGTGGTAAAGAAGGGCTCAAAAATTCGCGCCTGGGTTTCACGGTTGATTCCCGGGCCGTTGTCGCTGACGCCAATGGCCAGCAAATCACCGCTGCGTTTGCCGGATAGGCAAATTTTGCCGCCTATCGGTGTCGCCTGCATGGCATTCTCCAGCAGATTGACCAAGGCACCAAACAAGGCCTTACGGCTCCCGACGATGACAGCTTTCTGGCAATCATCGCCCACTACAAACACCAGGCCATGCTCGCGCATGAGGGGCTCGACTGTCTGCGCCGCCTCGACGAGCAAATCACTGGCATCGATCACATCGCGCCCGATGCTTTCCCCGCGGGCAAACAGCAGCACGTCCTGGATCAGGCGCTCCAGACGGCGCAGTTGTCCGGTCGCCTTGTCCGAAAAACGCCCCCGTGCCTCGTCGGACATCCCGGGCTGTCCAAGATTCGAGGCATACAGCAGGGCTGCAGCAAGCGGCGTACGCAATTGATGAGCCAGCGATGCGGCCATCTCACCCATGGCGGCCAGGCGCTGACTACGCTCCAGTTCTGTTTTCATCTGGTGGGCCGCACTCACATCGTGCACCAGCAAAATCTTGCCACCAGCAGACGGAAGAACGCTTTCGGCAATGGAGACGCGCCCTTTGCCACACAGCCACTCGCCGACCGTCAGCGTCGGCTCCAGATGATCGCGTGCAACATCACCCCAGTGGCGACCAACGATATCGGCACCGAACAACGTTATTGCCGCCGGATTAACTGCCGCGACTACCGCTCCAGCATCGAGCAGGACGACACCGGCCGGCAAGGCATCGAGCAGCGAAGACAGACGCTCGGAGAGCGCTTCCTTTTCTTGATATTGCCGCCGCAATTCGCCGTTGGCGATGGCCAATTCCTCGGTCAGCGAGGCAACACGCCCCTGCAGCGCCTCATATGCCTGCGTCAACTCGGCGGAAACCTGGTTGAACATGGCGAAAGCCCGCTGCAACTCGGCGGCTTTACTGTCGGAATCGGGCGTCACGGGCATTGCCTGGTGGGCTGGCATTGAAAAAAGATAGGGTAAATTCAGGCGCGGTAATAGTAGAATATTTCTAGGAAAATTTGGCTTCTCGATTGATTCTTCTTCGGTTTCATCGCATTTCACCCGAGCATTGATGGCAGCAACTACAGAGACGACAGCAGGAAACGCACCAGCCGCCAACCCGGTGGAGCGTCTGCGCGAGGCCTTCAATCGGCTCGGTAGCCAGCAGAAGATCGTCTTCATGGTGGCTGTTGCAGCCATTGTCGCGGTCATTGTCGGTTCAATCTTGTGGAGCCGACAGCCGAACTGGAAAGTTCTCTTTTCCAACCTGAACGAGAAGGATGGCGGCTCCATCGCGACCATCCTCGAACAGCAGAATATCCCACATCGCTACAGCGACAGCGGCGCCCTACTGGTGCCAGCCGAACGCGTCCACGAGGTGCGCCTGAAGCTGGCATCGCAAGGCCTGCCGCGTGGCGGCATGGTCGGTTTCGAGCTGATGGAGAACCAGAAGTTCGGCGTCAGCCAGTTTGCCGAGCAGGTCAATTACCAACGGGGCCTGGAGGGCGAACTGGCGCGCACCATCCAGTCGATCGGCGCGGTACAGTCGGCGCGCGTGCACCTGGCCATTCCAAAGCCCTCCGTCTTCGTTCGCGAAGAGCAGAAGCCGACAGCCTCGGTCATGCTCAACCTCTATCCGGGCCGCACGCTCGACGCCGGGCAGGTGGCAGGCATCACCCACCTGATTTCATCCAGTGTGCCGCAACTACCCGCCGCCAACGTCACCGTCATCGACCAGAGTGGCGCCCTGCTCTCGCAACTGAAGAGCAAGCTGACCGAAGCCGGGCTCGACCCAGCGCAGATCAAGTATGTGCGCGATGTCGAAAACAGCATCATCAAACGCATCGATGAAATACTCAGCCCTCTGCTCGGCCAGGACAACTTCAAGGTGCAGGTGGCGGCTGACATCGATTTCTCGCAAACCGAGCAGACGGCCGAGAGTTATCGCCCGAACAACACGCCGGAAAGCACCAGTATCCGCAGCCAGCAGAACAACGAGACGGCCAGCGTGAACCAGGCGGCCGGCGGCGTGCCCGGCGCTCTGACTAACCAGCCGCCTGTTCCGGCCACGGCGCCACTGACCACACCTGCTACCGGCAATGCCCCTGTTCAACCGGGCAAGCCGGGCGAACAGCCCCCCGGCAAGATCGATGCGGCCGGCGTCACAGCTCCGCTCAATGCGGCCGGCCAGCCGGTCAGTACCAGCAAGAACGCGACAATCAATTACGAACTGGACAAGACTATCCGCCATACCCGGCAGGGCATGGGCAACATCCGCCGCCTGTCGGCTGCTGTCGTGCTCAATCACCGCAAGGATGTGGACAAGACCGGCAAGCCGATC
>CAZDRS010000221.1:0-4343 GCA_964507585.1 uncultured Dechloromonas sp. | reverse complement strand
TCAAGATGAAGCTCAAGAACCTGCTGTCGGGTGCCGCTTCGGAAGCCGTTTACAAAGCTGACGACAAGTTCGAACAGATCATCCTGGACAAGAAGGAAGTGACCTATTCCTACTTCGCCGACCCGATGTACGTGTTCATGGACGCCGATTACAACCAGTACGAAGTCGAAGCCGAAAACATGGTCGACGCGCTTAAGTATCTGGAAGACGGCCTAGCTTGCGAAGTCGTTTTCTACAACGGCAAGGCCATCTCGGTCGAACTGCCGAACAGCGTCGTACGCGAAGTGGTTTACACCGAGCCCGCCGTCAAGGGCGACACCTCGGGCAAGGTTATGAAGCCGGCCAAGCTGGCCACTGGCTTCGAACTGCCGGTTCCGGCCTTCGTCAGCATCGGCGACAAGATCGAAATCGACACCCGCACCGACGAGTACAAGAACCGCGTCAAGTAATACGCCGTTCTCAGGTTGGTTTGAATTGGGCAGCTTCGGCTGCCCAATTGCATTTCAGGCCGTCAGTTCGGCAATGGTTTTTTGTGCCGCCAGATACAGCGGATCAACCTGCAAAGCATTCCAGGATTTGGCCGGTTCCGCAGGAATCAAGGCCTCGACACGCTGCCCACGGCGTAGATCGACCTGCGGCTGCCAGCGAGCCAGCACGTCGCCCACCACATCCGGCGCATTGCACACCAGCAACATGTCGCAACCTGCCGCGTAAGCCGTCTCGACACGTGCCAGCATATCGCCAACGACACCCGCTCCGGCCATCGACAAATCATCGGTAAAAACGACGCCACTAAACTTAATGTCGTTTCTTAAATAACTTATCCATTTATTTGAAAAAACAGCAGTATTGCAGTCCATGCAGTTGTAAATCACATGGGCAGCCATCACGCCGTCGAGCCTCAGCTGCCGATAGGGCTCGATATCTTCCTGCATGGCTTCGAATGCCCGGTCATCGACCGGCAATTCGACATGCGAATCCGGAATCACATAACCATGCCCCGGGTAGTGCTTGCCACAAGCACCCATTCCAGCCAGCTTCAAGCCTTCGCCCAAGGCATTGGCCAATGCAATAACCGCTTCCGGTTGGCGATGGAAGGCGCGGTCGCCAATCACGCGCGATGGGCCGTAATCCAGGTCGAGCACCGGCGTGAAGGAATAATCGACACCACGCGCTCGAAGCTCCGACGCCAGCACATAGCCAACCTGCCTGGCCGCCTCGCAGCCACGAGCCGAATCGCGATCCCACAAACGACCCAATGCAGCCATTGCCGGCAAACGGGTAAAACCCTCACGAAAGCGCTGCACCCTCCCCCCTTCGTGATCGACAGCAATTAGCAAGGCCGGGGAACGCAAGGCATGGATTGCCGCAGTCAGCGCGGCAAGTTGTTGCGGATTGGCGTAATTACGCGAAAATAGGATGATGCCGCCCACCAGCGGGTGGCACAGGCGTTCGCGATCGAGATCGGTCAATTCGGTGCCGGCGATGTCGATCATCAACGGCCCGAGCGGCAATTGCTTCATGCATGCTCCAAAATGACGTAGGCGACGGCATAGTCGGCCTCGTCGCTAATCGAAAGATGCGCTTTCAGATTCTTTTCCTGCATCAGCGCCCGCAGCGCCGGTACGAATTCGAGTACCGGCTTGCCCAGCTCGTCGTGCCCCACGGCAATTGCCGGCAAGGTGGCAGGTGGGCGAACCCCCGTTCCCAGGGCCTTGCAGAAAGCCTCCTTGGCGGCAAAGCGTTTGGCCAGAAAGCGCCCCTTGTCGACGGCCTTGGCAAAATCAGCCATTTCCTGCCCGGCCAGGATCTTTCCCACAGCCTTGTCACCATGCCGTTCCCACAGGCCACGCAAACGGGCAACGGCAGCAATGTCGGTGCCGATGCCGTAGATCATTCGCCGCCCTGCGCCGCTTCGCGCATCAAGGCCTTCATTTCCCGCACCGCTTCGCGCAAGCCGACGAACACCGCACGGCTGACGATGGCATGGCCGATGTGCAGTTCGCGAATTCCGGCCAAGCGGGCAACGGGCTGCACGTTGTAGTAATTCAGGGCATGGCCGGCATTGAAGCGCATGCCAAGACCGCGGATCGCCTGGCCAGCCTGACGAATCTTGTCGAGTTCGGCCAGTACGGTCGGCGCCTCGTTGTCGCGCCCCTGCTCATGGAAGGCATGGGCGTATGGGCCGGTGTGGATTTCACAAACCCGGGCTCCAATACGAGCTGCCGCTTCGATCTGGGCAATTTCCGCATCGATGAAAACGCTGGTCACGATGCCGGCATCGGCCAGACGCGAAATGACTGACTTGAGACGCGCTTCCTGCACCAGAATGTCGAGTCCGCCTTCCGTCGTCACCTCATGGCGCCCCTCGGGAACGAGCATGGCCATTTCCGGCTTCAGCGCACAGGCGATGCCGACCATCTCATCGGTTGCAGCCATTTCCAGGTTCAGCTTGATCTGGGTCGTTTCGCGCAAGCGCCGGACGTCGGCATCCTGAATGTGCCGGCGATCCTCGCGCAAATGCACCGTGATGCCGTCTGCCCCGCCAAGATGCGCCTCCACCGCTCCCCACACGGGATCCGGCTCATAGGTTCGCCGCGCCTGGCGAATGGTCGCGACATGGTCGATATTGACGCCCAGTTCGATCATAGCTCCTGCATCTCCTTGAATAATTTACGGGTTTCCAGTTCCTTGCCAGCCAGATAGTACGCCATCAGCGTACGTATCAAGGCCTTCGCCTCCTGGCGGGAACGTGGGTCGGAAAAATCTTCGGCTTCGAGGTCGAGCAGGGTTTTGCCGATGACCACTTGTGCAGCACCAGCATCGTGCTCCAGGCGAACCGGCCCCTGCTCCATGCGGTAGGTGTAATAAGCTCCGGCTTCAATGGGAGAGCCCGAACTGTCGTGATTCAATGTCAGGCCGTAGCCCAATTCCTGCAGCAAGGCTTTTTCAAAGGCGCGCAAATCAGCCTCACGCACCTTGCCAGCCGGATCGACTGCCAGGCGCTGCAGCATTTCGGCATAGCTGGCATACAACTGCTCATGCGCATCCTCGCGCGGCAGAAGATGCATCAGCAATTCGTTCAGGTAATAGCCGCAGAACAATGCCTCGCCGGCCAATAACGGCTGCCCGCCCTGCCATTCCGCTTTCATCAGGGTCAGCACCTCCCCCTTGCCAGCCCAGGCGATCTCCAGGGGTTGAAACGCCATCAAAAGGCCGCGTATGGCCGAACGTGGCCGCCGGGCGCCCCGCGCGAGCAGAGCCATACGCCCGAAATCGCGGGAAAACACTTCGACGATAAGGCTGGTTTCCCGAAAGGGATAAGTGTGCAGAACGTAGGCCGGCTGGCCGTCGACCTTGCCGCGCTGGCTCATTCGTAGCCGAGACTCTTCAGCAAGCGCTCGTCATCGTTCCAGCCCGATTTGACCTTGACCCAGACCTCAAGATAAACCTTGCCGTCGAACAGGCGCTCCATGTCCTGCCGCGCCTCACTGGCAATACGCTTGAGCGATTCGCCCCCCTTGCCGATGACGATAGCCTTGTGGCTTTCCCGATCAACCACGATGGCGGCATAAATGCGGCGCACCGCACCTTCGATCTCGAATTTCTCGATTTCCACAGCCGTGGCGTAGGGCAGTTCGTCGCCCAGCAGGCGAAAGACCTTTTCCCGAATGTATTCGGAAGCCAGGAAACGCTCGCTTTTATCGGTCAGATCATCTTCCGGGAACATCAACCCCTCATTGGGCAGATGCTTGCGCGCCTCGGCCAGCAGTTCTTCGGTCTGCCTGCCCTTGGCGGCACTGATCGGCACGACGGCTGCGTAGTCGAAATCCGCCGCCACCGTAGCAAGGAAAGGCAGCAAGGCATTGCGATCCTTGAGCTGGTCGGTTTTATTGACGACCAACACCACCGGCCTGTCCTTCGGCAACAAACGTACAACCGATTTGTCCTTGGCGTCGTAGCGCCCTGCTTCGATAACGAAGAGCACGACATCCACGTCATTCAGCGTCTGCGTGACGCCACGGTTCATGGCGCGGTTCAGGGCGTTGGAAAACTTGGTCTGGAAACCCGGCGTATCGACAAAGACAAACTGCGCATCGTCATTGGTCAGGATGCCGGTAATCCGGTGCCGGGTGGTCTGCGCCTTGCGCGAGACGATACTGATCTTTTCGCCAACCAGGCGGTTCAGCAAGGTCGACTTGCCAACGTTCGGACGACCGACGATGGCGATATAGCCGGAGCGGATTTTCTTCATGCTTGGAGTTCCTTCAAGGCCTGTTCGGCCGCAACCTGCTCGGCGATACGCCGGCTGGCGCCATGCCCAATGGTACGCAAGGCGGGAG
>CAZDRS010000220.1:0-4351 GCA_964507585.1 uncultured Dechloromonas sp. | reverse complement strand
CAGGCCGGCGCCGAGGCCGGCATCGAAGCTGCCGACGCGCGGGCCGGTCTGGCCGAAGCGGGCGTTTTCACCGGCAATCGACAGGTCGCAGACGAGATGCAGCACGTGGCCGCCGCCGATGGCAAAGCCGGCCACCATCGCCACTACGGGCTTGGGCAGGCGGCGAATCTGCATTTGCAGGTCGAGCACGTTGAGGTGCGGTGTACCGCCTTCGTCGATGTAGCCTTCCTCGCCGCGCACCTTCTGGTCGCCGCCGGAGCAGAAGGCTTCATGGCCGGCACCGGTCAGGATGATGGCGCCGATGGCGTTGTCGTGGTGGGCGCGGTGGAAGGCGTCGATCAGTTGCTTGACCGTCTCCGGGCGAAAGGCATTGCGCCGTTCCGGGCGGTTGATGGTGATCTTGGCGATACCCTCAGCGGTTTCGTAGAGGATGTCGGAATAGGTGTGGGCGCTTTGCCAGCAGATGGGTTGCGTCATGGTTCGGCTTGTCGTTGCAATGGGCTGAAGTATAGCCCCGGCTGGCAGGTGCCGATTTGATGTGCCTTGCGGCGGGCCGCGGAAAAGGCGGCGTCGGTTGCCGCGCTTTCCGTTTGGGTTGGTGTTTTAGCGGAAGAAACGGCCAAGCAGGCCGCTGATCAAGCCGCCGCGCGCTTCGGCCTTGGGGGCTTCGGCTGGGTGATGGGCTGCTTCGCTGCCGACCATGTGCTTGACGATATCGGCATAGTCGCGGTCTTCGCTGGCGATGTGGTTGACCAGCCATTTGGCGAGCATGGCATGCAATTCGTCGGCAATGTCCTCGCCCTTGGCTGCACGCATGGTGAATTCGGTCACCCGCTTGATGAACAGCTCATGCACTTTCTTGTGCGGTTTGACGAACTTGTAGCCAGCCTCTTCCATCATCGACTCTTCGAAGCCGAAATGCGACTGGGTGTAGTCGATCAACTGCTCGATGACATCGGTAACCATGCGCTTGTCGCCCTTGGTCTTCGCGATTTCCAGGTCATTGATGTAATCGACGATGCGCTTGTGCTGGTGGTCGATGACATCGATACCGGTGTCGAGTTTGCTTTCCCAAATAATCGGCATGTCGCTTCTCCTGATGTGTTGCCTTCGGTACATGGCCGCAGGCTGCCTTCGAATTGCCAACGATGCTGTTTGGGTGCCATTAATCAGGCAAATCACGAAATTCGCCCTGTGCTGGCAATGAAACACTGTTAGCAAAAAGTGGCGACACTTTCAGCGATTTTGGATAGCGCGTTTTTGATTTGGGTCAATTGTCCGGCAGATCGTCGAAGGGTTTTTTAACACTATTTTTCGCGTGGCATATCTGTACGACGGCTTGTCGAGCGTGGGAGAATGTTCGCCTCATCAGTCGCTCCGGATAGCCATCGTGAAAGAACGCCGCCGATCGCCACGCGTACGCCTGCAGGGCCAGGTGCATCTCCAGATGTCGGGGCGGAGCCTGTATTTTCCGGCGGCCGACATTTCGGTGTCCGGGGTTGGCGTGTTGGTCGATGAAAGCGTCCTGGGCGGCAAGCCGAGCGGCGAGGTCGGGGTTTGCCGCATCGAGTCGCCCGAGTTGGGCGGTCGCATCGAGGCCTATATCAGCGTGATGCGGGTGCGTCGGATCGGCAATGTGCGGCTGGCCGGCTTGCGTTTCGAGTCGATCAGCGATGACGAGCTTGAACTGATTCGCGAATACAAACGGAAGTGCCGGGAGACCCCGGCCACTTCCTGATCGCTGTTGCTCAGTTCCGGAAAAAATTCTCCAGGTTCTGAAATACCGCATGGTCGGCGTTGTGCCGCCGTATGCCGGTCACGTCTTCCAGTTTTTCCACCTGCTTGATCATCTGCGGCAGGCGCTGATCTTCGTTGACCAGCAGCCAGATTCGGCTTAGGCCGCTGTCACCGAGCGGCAGGCAGAGAATGCCCTCGACGTTGTAGGCACGGCGCGAGAACAGGCCGACGACGTGCGACATCACGCCGGCGTGGTTGTTGACGTCGATTTCCAGCACGGCGCGGGAGAGCGCCTGTTGTTCCTGGCGATTGGTGGCATTCATGTTCAGGCTCCGATCATGTCGCGGTTGGCGGCGCCCGGCGGCACCATGGGATAGACCTTCTGTTCGGCATCGATGCTGGCGTGGATCAGGCAAGGGCCGGGGCGGTTGATTGCTTCCGTCAGTGCAGCGCACGGATTGGCTGCCTGGTCGAGATCGACGGCGGCGATGCCGAAACCCTGGGCGACCTTGACGAAATCCGGCGAGGCCTTGAACTGCGAGGCGAACAGGCGCTCGCCGTAGAACAGTGTCTGCTGCTGATGCACCAGGCCGAGCGTCGCGTTGTCCATCAGCACGATCTTCAGGTTTGCGTTTTCCTCGGCAGCGGTTACCAGTTCCTGGATATTCATCAGGATGGAGCCATCGCCGGTAAAGCAGACGACGGTTCGTTGCGGCTCAGCCAGGGCGGCGCCAATGGCGGCCGGAACGCCGAAGCCCATGGTGCCCAGGCCGCCGGAGGTCAGCCATTGGCGCGGTCGGCGCAGGGGGTAAGCCTGGGCCACCCACATCTGGTGCTGGCCGACGTCGGTGGCAATGGTTGCCTCATCGTCCAGGCAGGCGGCGACGCTGCGGATCAGGCCGAAATGCGACAGAGGGTTGTCGATATCCGGCATCTGGAAGGGATGTTCGGCCTTCAGGGTATTCACCCGCTGCTGCCACTCCGTGCGTTGATTGGCGACAACGGCCGGGAGCAGGCGGCTGAGCGCTTCCTGCACATCCGCACTGATGCCGACGTGGGCCATCTTGATCTTGTCCAGTTCGGCCGGGTCAATGTCGATATGGATGATCTTGGCTTGCGGGCAGAAGGCGGCTACCTTGCCGGTCGCCCGGTCATCGAAGCGGGCGCCGACGGCAATCAGCAGGTCGCATTCGTCGAGCGCCAGGTTGGCGTAACGGGCGCCATGCATGCCGAGCATGCCCAGCGACAGCGGGTGGTCGACCGGCATGGCACCGAGTGCCATCAGGGTCATTACGGTCGGCAGCCCGGCTTTTTCGGCCAGTTCCACGGCCAGGCCGGAGGCGGCGGCATGTACGACGCCGCCGCCCAGGTAAAGAATTGGCCGCTTGGCGGCGTTGATCATGCCGGCCGCCTCGGAGAGCGCCCAGGCATCGGCTGCCGGAGCCGACTGGCGCTGGCCGGGAGCCGGCCACTCGGCAATCTCGATGGCCTGCATCTGCACGTCCTTGGGAATATCGACCAGCACCGGGCCGGGGCGGCCCGAGGCGGCGATGGCGAAGGCGCGCGGAAGCACCTCCAGCAATTCCTCGGCCGAGGAGACCAGGAAATTGTGCTTGGTGATCGGAATCGACAAACCATAGGTGTCGACTTCCTGGAAGGCATCGGTACCGATCATCGCCTTGGGCACCTGGCCGGTGATGGCGACGAGCGGGATCGAGTCGAGCTTGGCATCGGCGATGGCAGTCAGCAAATTGGTTGCGCCAGGCCCCGAGGAAGCCAGGCAGACAGCCGGTAGCCCGGTGGCGCGCGCCATGCCTTGGGCCATGAAGCCGGCCCCCTGCTCATGGCGGGCCAGCACATGGTGGATCAGACTGGATTGGCCGAGGGCGTCGTAGATGGGCAGGATGGCGCCGCCCGGAATGCCGGCGACGGTGCGGATACCCTGGCGTTCGAGTAGTCGCACGGTGATCTGGGCGCCGGTGAGTGTTTCAGTCATGGAGATTTCCTTTCGGTTGTTGGCTCAACCGGCGGGCTCCAAAACAAAACCCCCGCCGGTTTGCGCCGGCGGGGGTTGGTGAATTCTGTGCTGCTCTTGCTTACCCGATCCGCTGTGGCGCGTGCGTTACGACACCTACGCTAATGACGCGTACGACGACCGGCGATACTGCGCGGGCAGCAACGGAGCGGAAGGTGCGGGTAGCGTTCATCGGACTGCGGTCTGGGTAAAAATCAGTGAAACGGAACTATCGTCGACTTGCAGCGGGAAATCAAGCCTTGGCGCAATATGCCTGTTGTGGAAGGAGCGAAAGTCATTCAGGCAGCTACCGCCAGACCTTTGGACGGTTGACGTTCCTGGCGGCGCATTTCTGCACGCATGGCCACTTGCTGCCCTGCAGTGATCATGCGTTGCCCGGCGCTACCATTCCATTCGAAGCTCACATCGCAGGCGTGGACACCCGTGCCGGCCAAGGCGCCGGCCAGTTCGCGCAGATCGCCTTTTTCAATATGGCGTCCATCGCTCAGGGTGGCGATGAATTCGTTTTTAACCAAGGTAATGTTTGCAGTTGTCGTCATGTTGCATACCTCCTGACACAAAGTTACCTCCATGCCGGTC
>CAZDRS010000219.1:0-4354 GCA_964507585.1 uncultured Dechloromonas sp. | reverse complement strand
GCCCATCATCTTCATCATGGAACCCTGCCACAGCGAGAAGTAGTCCCACATCATGTTCATCTGGGCCTGGGCCATCTTGTACGGATTGGCCATCAGCCGGGCCGACAGATCCATGAAAGCCTTGGCGACACCCATTTCGTCGCTGGGCGCGGAAACGCCGTCCTTGGCCTTCTTTTCCATGAACTGCGTGATGACCCGCGAGGCGCGCTGGGCGACTTCAGCGTAGGTCTTGGCCATTTCGGCCGGATTGGGCAAGTTCATGCCCTGATCTTCGGTTTGCTGCGACATCTTCCTACTCCCTCTCTGTCAGTGCGCGGTGGATCAGTGTCCCGTCCGCGAATAGCGAATCACCCCTTCGGCATCGCTTTCACGCGAAAGCCGACCAGCTTGTTCAAGGTAGTTCAGATGAGCGATCGCTTCGCCCATCGCGAACATGGTTTGGTGTGTATCGAGTTGCCGGTTGAACAAAGTCTCCAGCAATTCGGCGGCGCTCTTTGGCGCTTGTTCACAGCTTGTCTCCAAGGCCTGCAGGCGCTCTTCGTGATGCGCATGCAAGTCCCCGACCCTCTCCTGCACCCCGGTGAAGGGGAGCCCATGCGAAGGCAGCACGAGCGTTTCTGCCGGAATTTCCCGCGCCATCGTATCCAGCGACTCCAGATACCAGCGTAATGCGTCCGCCTCGGGCGTAGCAGCAAAAACGCTAATATTGGTAGAAATTCTTGGCAAAAGCATGTCTCCGGAAATTAACACGCCGAGTTCGACACAGTAAAGCGCGACATGTTCCGGGGCGTGGCCATGACCGACCAGTACCCGCCAGGCATGGCCGCCAATGCTCACGGAATCGCCGGCCTTCAGGCGGTTGTAGTAATCGGGCAGGGCCGGCACGGCCTTGCGATAGCCCGAGCCGCGCTTCTCGAACTTGGCCAGGTGCTCGGCATCGAGGCCGTGCTGGCGGAACTGCTCGACCATGAAGCGCGCACCGTGGCCGCCGACCTCGTTCCACACGACGTGGGCGGTGAGGAATTCGCCGGTACTCATCCACAGCGGGGCACCCGTTTTTTCCATCAGCCAACTGGCCAGGCCGAGATGGTCGGGGTGGAAATGGGTGACGACCAGCTTGGTTACCGGCCCGTCGAGCCGATCGAGAATCTGCGACCAGGTCGCGCGAACGTGCTCTTCGGGAAAACCGGTATCGACAATGACCCAGCCAGCGCCGTCGCGTAGCAGCCAGAGATTGATGTGATCGAGTTGGAATGGCAGCGGCATACGCAGCCAGAAGACGCCCGGCGCGACTTCGGTCAGCTCACCGGCAGCTGGCGGATGGGGGTGGGGATAATGCAGGGCCATGAATCGCTCTTATCTGATGAAACGGCAACTTACCATACGGTAGCGGATTGAAAAAACCCCCTGCTTCTGATTTACTCTGCCGCACTGACAGGAGACAAAATGAGCCAGACCGGCCCCACTTTCGCGATTTCCGACCTCGCCCGCGAGTTCGACATCACGCCGCGCACGATCCGCTTCTGGGAAGACCAGGGCATCCTGGCGCCGCAACGCGAAGGCAGCAAGCGCATTTTCACGCGCCGCGACCGCGCCCGGCTGAAAATGGCCCTGCGCGGCAAGCGCCTGGGCTTGAGCCTGGCCGAGATCAAGGATCTGATCGGCATGTACGCGTCCACCGAGGACGAAACGCCGCAGTTGCTCGAATGCCTGCGCGTCATGGAAAAGCGCCGGGCTGCCTTGCAGCAGCAACGCGAGGACATCGAAGCCATGCTCGGCGAGATTGCGCAGTTCGAAACGCAGTGCCAGGAGGAGCTTCAGCGGCGCGGCGCCCGGTAGGCTTCAGGCGATATCCCGATGTGAAATTTCGACGACCCGGGCCCGTGCGGCCAGGGCTTCGACCAACTCACGCGCCTTGCTGCGGTTCGCCGCATCCAGGTTGGCATCCCATTCGTCGAGCAGGTAAACGGGCCGATCCGTGGCGGCTACCACCTCGTGCAATACCTTTAGCTGGCGTTCGCCGGATGAATAACCGGTCTTCTCCCGGTTCAGTTCCTCGGCACTGATCTCTTCCGGCTCCTCGGCCTCGTCGTCCGGATTGAAATCGACCTCGGGCAGGGGCAAGCCGGTATTGAAGGCGAAGGACAACCGGTCGTGGGCCGGCCAGTAGTAGGCCCGGCCGCGCAGGGCCGCCTTGAGGGCGACCAGCAGGGTGGATTTGCCGGCCCCGTTGCCGCCGCGCACCGAGACCAGTCCCTGCGGCTCGGCGAGGACGACATGCATGGCCTCGGCCAGGCTGGCGCAGGTTCTTTCCCGGTCGCCGACCCGGAGGTGCAGGCGGCCGAACTCGATACGCGGCGCAATGTCCTGCGGCACCGGTTGCATGTGTTCGCATATGCCTTTGATGCGCGTCCAGATGGCCAGCAAGTCGGTCATGCCGGCGGTGAGCTGGTGCATGTCGAGGGTCATTTCGATCTGCCGGGGCAGCGTCGCCGCCAGGGCGATCAGCAAGGCGGTATTGCCGGCATCGTGCGCCGCCACCCAGGCCGTAGCGGCCAGCACGATGACGAGGGCGATGATGCCGCTGAGCGCGCTCCAGCCTTCCCGCGCCATGATGGCCTTGATCTGGGCGCTCAGCGCTCCCTGCAGACGGTCGCGGAAGTCGCGGTGCCAAAGCCCGAAGTTGTAGCGGTTGCCGCTGAAGATGTTGTCCCAGGCGTTGTAGGTGCGGGCCATCATCCGGTTGGTCATGCGCTGGTTGTGCAGGTAGGCCGCCGCCAGCGGCTTGCGCAGCGACCACTGGAGCAGGACGAGCAGCGCGAAGGCCAGCGCGTAGGCAGCCGGCAGATCGCTGTCGATGGCCAGGCCGAGCACGGCGGCGTTGAAGACGATGTTGAAGAACAGCCGCAGGTAGAACTGCAGGTCGTACATCAGGTCGAAGCAGACCCGGAAGGTTTCGTTGGTCAGGAAGGGTTCGGCCGCTTCGCGCGCCTCGTTGTCGGCGAGCAATGCCGTCTGGAAGCGGTTGCAGCGGGCAAAGTGCAGCAGGTATTTGCCGAAGGCGTTGAAGCCGCTGCGCTCGGCATAGATCCAGCTTGCCGCGCCGGCCAGGTAGGACAGGGTCTGGGTAACGATAATCCACAGGAAAGCGCCGGCCGACACCTGGTCTTCGGTAATGTCACGGGCAACACGGATAACCAGCCAGGTCGTCGCCGCACCGAAGACCTCCTGCAGCATGACCAGGAGCAGCATGGCGACAAAAGCGCCACCCAGCAGGAAGCGCAGGAAATCCTGGCGTTGGAAAGAAGGCGACACGGGAGACATGGGCGCTACAGGGGATCAGAAATGAAAAAAGCAGACTTTCGCCTGCTTTTTTGTCGAACACGACACAACGATTACTTCTTCTTTTTCTTCTTAGCCATTTTGAAACTCCTCGTGAGCGTTAGTTGGACAAAGCGGCCGAATGCCGCAGTAATCAGTCTATTCCACAAATCCTGACGCGAAACTGTCAAGAGCAAAACAATTTTCAACAAGCATGTTGACGTTAACGTAAACGTCAATACAATCTACCGACCACAGCCCTTTCCGAAAAGGCCCCTCATGCGCACCCATGATCCCGAATTCGCCGACCGCGTTCGCGCCAGCTTCGCCAAGCAGCACGCCATGGATTTGATCCGCGCCACGCTGCCGGTGATCGAGGCCGGCCGCACCGAGATACATCTGCCGCATTGGGAAGGCGTCGAACAGCAGCACGGCTTCGTGCATGGCGGCGTGGTCGGCATGATTGCCGATTCGGCGGCCGGTTATGCGGCGATGACGCTGGTGTCGGCCACTGCCTCGGTGCTGACTGTCGAATACAAGATGAACCTGGTCGCTCCGGCCGACGGCGAAAAGCTGATCGCCCGCGGCAAGGTGGTGCGCCCCGGACGTACGCTGGTCGTCACCCAGGCCGAGGTTTTCGCGGTGAAAGACGGCAAGGAAACGCTGTGCGCCCTGATGCAGCAGACCATCATGGTCATGCATGGGAAGAGCGAGAAATAGGATCGAGTTGCCTAGGGGCTTGAGCTATTAGCAAACCTACTCAAGCTCCTAGGCAACCAGGCAACTAACAACTAGACAGGAGACAAATATGAACATTCCCAGCCTCGACTTCGGCCTCGGCGAAGACATCAACATGCTGCGCGATGCGGTGAAGGCTTTTGCCGACGCCGAAATCGCGCCCCGCGCCGCGGAGATCGACCGCGTCAACGAATTCCCGGCCGACCTGTGGAAGAAATTCGGCGACATGGGCCTGCTCGGCATGACGGCCGGCGAGGAATACGGCGGCACCAACATGGGCTACCTGGCCCACATC
>CAZDRS010000218.1:0-4365 GCA_964507585.1 uncultured Dechloromonas sp. | reverse complement strand
GCGGCATGCTGTCGGTGGCCATCCTCGATTTCGTGCAGATGGGCGTCATCATGGGCGGCCTGCTCTACATCGCCAACATCGTCGCGGTACCGGCCGGCGGTTTCGAGACGGTCGTCCAGCACGCCTCGGCGGCCGGCAAGCTCGATTTCTTCCCCGAGGCCGATCCGTGGAAATGGCTGACCTTCCTTGGCGCCTGGGTGACCATGATGCTCGGCTCGATCCCGCAGCAGGACGTCTTCCAGCGCATCACCTCGGCGCGCACGGCGAAAATCGCCGTCTGGGGCTCCATCCTCGGCGGCTCGATCTATTTCTGCTTCACCTTCGTGCCGATGTTCATCGCCTACTCGGCAACGCTGATCGACCCCGAGCTGTTCAAGGGCCTGCTCGAAACCGATTCGCAACTGGTATTGCCGACGCTGGTGCTGCAGCACACCCCCGTTTTTGCCCAGGCCATCTTCTTCGGCGCCGTGCTGTCGGCCATCATGTCCTGTTCGTCGGCGACGCTGCTGGCGCCGTCGGTGGCCTTCTCGGAGAACATCGTGCGCGATTTCTACCCGCACATGGGCGACCACCAGTTCTTGAAGGTGATGCGCGCCTCCATCGTCTGCTTTGCCGCGCTGGTGCTCGGCTTCGCGCTGTATTCCAACGCCAGCATCTTCAAGATGGTGGAAAACGCCTACAAGGTCACGCTGGCTGGCGCCTTCGTGCCGCTGTTCTGCGGCGCCTTCTGGAAACGGGCGACGACGCAGGGCGCGCTGGCCGCTATTTTCGGCGGCCTGGTGTCGTGGATACTGGTCGAAACGATGATCGGCGAAGCCAGCCCGGTGCCGCCGCAACTGATCGGCCTCGGCATCAGCATGCTCGGCATGGTCGCCGGCTCGCTGCTGCCGCAATGGGTCGGCCACAAGTTGCCGCACGAGGACATCCATCACACGCTGCACCACCAGGCGGCGGCGGAGACGCATCACGCCGAGCATCCGCATCGACACTGATTTCGTCACAATGTTGCCGGCCAGTCACCAGGACAAGGTATTGTTGCCAAATTGAAAAGCTGACGGGCGCCCGGATAGCCCCTAAAATCGGGGCATGCCCCATCACGGTCTCGGCCCCATCCGCTTTGCCAGCTACCTGGCCCTTGCCTGGCTTGGGCTGGTCGTCTACGGCAGCCTGCACCCCTTTGCCGGCTGGCGGGATACGGGAGTTTCGCCGTTCGCTTTCCTCGAAGGCGGTTGGCCGCGTTACTGGACGGTATTCGACCTGGCGGCCAACGTCGCCGTTTACCTGCCTCTCGGCTTTTTCCTGACCCTCGCCTTGAGCCGCCTGCCGGGGCGTACCACGGCAGCGGCGGTAGCCACCCTGCTGGCCGGCGGCATCAGTTTCGGGCTGGAGGCGGTGCAGACCTGGCTGCCTTCCCGCGTGCCGTCCAATCTCGACCTCGCCTGCAACACGCTGGGCGGCCTGCTCGGCGCGCTGTGGGCCAAGGCGGTCGGGCCACGCATCTTCGCCCGCATTGCCGCCCTCGAACACCGGCTGATCGCCCCCGTGCCGCACGCCGAACTGGGCCTGACCCTGCTCGGCCTGTGGCTGCTTGTGCCGTTGTCGCCGGAAACGCTGCTCTTCGGTGCCGGCGACCTGCGCCAGATGTTCGGCCTGACCGGCGCCGTACCCTTCGCGGCCGAGAGTTTCGTGCTGATCGAGGCCAGCATCACCGCCTTCAATGCCCTGGCCGTCGGCCTGATCGTTCGCCTGCTCTGCGCCCGGCTGCTGGTCGCCTATGCCGTGGTGCCGCTGTTCCTATTCCTTTGCCTGGTGATCGCCACACTGTCGGCCGCCATCCTGGTCAGCCCGGCCGACGCGCTGGCCTGGCTGACGCCCGGCTCCCGCCTCGGCCTGCTGGTCGGCTCGCTCATCCTGGCCGTGGCCATGGCCCTGCCGGCCACGCCGCGCCTGATGCTGGCGGCGCTGGCCCTGATGGCCGGTACCGTGCTGGTCAACCTGGCGCCGCCCAACCCGTATTCGGCCGCCGCACTGGCTGCCTGGCGGCAAGGGCACTTCCTGAATTTCAATGGCCTCACCCGGCTGATCGCCACGCTATGGCCCTTCCTGACCCTGCCCTTCCTGATGCTGACGACGCGCCGCCATTAGCCTGGCATGCCGATTCGGCATCGAATGCGGCCCGCCGCCTGGGCGTCGATCACGCCTGCGGGCTGGACGAGGCGGAAGCCGCCGAGCGCCTGCGCCGGCACGGCCCCAACCGCTTGAGCGAGCGGCCAGGCAAGCCGGCCTGGCGACGCTTCCTGGCACAGCTGGCCCAGCCGCTGGTACTCGTGCTGATTGCCGCTGGGGCGATCACCGCCGGGCTCGGCGAGATGGTGGACGCCGGGGTGATCTTCGGCGTGGTGCTGGTCAATGCGCTGATCGGCTACTGGCAGGAAGCCAAGGCGGAAGGCGCGCTGGCGGCCCTGGCGCGCAGCGTGGCAACACCGGTCACGGTGCGCCGGGGCGGGCATCGCCAACGGCTCGACGCCCACCAGCTGGTACCCGGCGACGTGGTGATGCTGGCCGCCGGCGACCGTATCCCGGCCGACCTGCGCCTGCTGCACCAGCACGAACTGCACACCGACGAATCGCCACTGACCGGCGAATCGCTGCCGGTCGGCAAGCACGCCGAGCCGCTGCATCCCGACACCCTGCTCGCCGACCGCGCCAACATGGCCTGGGCCGGCACGACGGTGGTGGCCGGGCAGGGCAGCGGGCTGGTGGTGGCCACTGGCGACGCCACGGAAACCGGCCGCATCGCCGGGCTGATCGCCGCCGCGCCGGAACTGGTTACGCCGCTGACCCGCAAGATGGCGCGCTTCTCCAACTGGCTGCTGTGGGCCATCGGCGGGCTGGCGGTGCTGACTTTCGCGGTTGGCCTGGCGCGCGGCGAAGCGGCCTTCGACATGTTCATGGCGGCCGTGGCGCTGGCCGTCGGCGCCATTCCGGAAGGGCTGCCGGCCGCCGTCACCGTCACGCTGGCCATCGGCGTCGCCCGCATGGCCCGGCGGCGCGCCATCATCCGCCATCTGCCGGCAGTGGAGACGCTGGGCAGCACGACAGTAATTTGCTCCGACAAGACCGGCACGCTGACCGAGAACGCGATGACGGTGCGCGTGCTGTGGTGCGGCGGCAAGGGTTACGCGGTGAGCGGCCAGGGCTATGCGCCGGAAGGCGAGATTCGCCACGACGAGATGCCGGCAGCGATCGAAGGCGCCGTGCGCGAGTGCCTGGTCGCCGGCGCCCTGTGCAACGACGCCTCGCTGCGCCACGAACACGGCCGCTGGCAGATCACCGGCGACCCGACCGAGGCGGCGCTGCTGGTCGCCGCGCACAAGGGCGGCCTGGACGAGCACACGCTGCGCTCCCTGTTCCCGCGCAGCGACGAATTGCCCTTCGATGCCTGCCGGCAGTTCATGGCGACGGCCCACAATGGCGACCGGGCACCGGTGCTCTACGTCAAGGGCGCCCTCGAACGACTGTTGCCGCGCTGCAGCGACCAGCTGGCGGCCGACGGGCAGCACATGCCGCTCGACCTCCCGGCCGTCGAGGCCGCCGCCCGCGCCTATGCCGAACAGGGCCAGCGCGTACTGCTGCTGGCCCGGCGAACGAATAGCCGCGGGCTCCCGCTGGACGCGGCCACCCGGGATGGCCTGACGCTGGTCGGTCTGGTCGGCATGATCGACCCGCCGCGCAAGGCGGCCATCGCCGCCATCCGCAACTGCCACTCGGCCGGCGTGCGGGTCAAGATGATCACCGGCGACCATGCCGTGACAGCGCAGGCCATCGCCGGGCAGATCGGGCTGGCCGCCGGGGCCGTGCTCACCGGCCGCGAGCTGGCGGCGCTCGACGATGCGGCGCTGGCCGAAGCGGCCCATGCCATCGACGTCTTCGCCCGCGTCGAGCCAGAGCAGAAGCTGCGCCTGGTGCGCGCCCTGCAGGAGCGGGGCGAGGTGGTAGCGATGACCGGCGACGGGGTGAACGACGCACCGGCCTTGAAGCAGGCCGATATCGGCGTCGCCATGGGCCTGGGCGGTACCGAGGTGGCCAAGGAAGCGGCGGCGATGGTACTCACCGACGACAATTTCGCCAGCATCGAGGCGGCGGTGGAGGAGGGCCGCGGCGTCTGGGACAATCTGGTCAAGTTCATCACCTGGACGCTGCCGACCAACTTCGGCGAGGGACTGGTCATCGTTGCCGCCATCCTGGCCGGCGCGACGCTGCCGATCACACCGCTGCAGATCCTGTGGATCAACATGACCACCGCCGTACTGCTCGGCCTGCCGCTCGCCTTCGAGCCGATCGAGAAGGGCATCATGCGCCGCC
>CAZDRS010000217.1:0-4370 GCA_964507585.1 uncultured Dechloromonas sp. | reverse complement strand
CGGCAGGCCGATGGCGCCGTTGAATTCCTTCATGTCCAACGGGTTGATGGTCGCCGCTGGCGAGGTTTCGGTCAGGCCATAGGCTTGCAGCAAGGGAACGCCCGTCACTTCGCGCCATTTGTCGGCCACCGGCCCCTGCACTGCCATGCCGCCCCCCAATGTGACGCGCATGGTCGAAAAGTCGAGCTTGCGGAAGGCTTCGTTATTGACCATGGCGTTGAACAGCGTATTGACACCGGTAAACACGGTGACCGGGTACTTGCTCCATTCCTTCACAAAGCCCGGAATGTCGCGCGGGTTGGCGATCAGCAGGTTGCGGGCACCGATCATCAGGAAGGTCAGGCAGTTCGCCGTCAGCGCAAAGACGTGGTACAGCGGCAGCGCGGTAACGATCAGTTCCTCGCCCTCGCGTACCACCGGCTTAATCCAGGTGTAGGCCTGGGTGACGTTGGAGGCGATATTGGCATGGGTCAGCATCGCCCCCTTGGAAACACCTGTCGTGCCACCGGTGTATTGCAGGAAGGCCAGATCGTCCTGGACGAGTGGAACGGACTTGAAGCCGTTTTTCCGGCCCAGGGCCAGTGCCGTCTTGAAATTGATGGCCCCCGGCAGATGCCAGACCGGCACCATTTTCTTGATCTTGCGCACCACGAAATTGACGATCGTTCCCTTCAGGCCACCCAGTTTTTCGCCCATCGAGGTGACCACGACATGCTTGATTGCCGTGCGGGCAATCACCTGCTCCAGCGTATTGGCGAAGTTTTCGACAATGACGATGGCCGCCGCGCCGGAATCCTTAAGCTGGTGCTCCAGTTCGCGCGGCGTGTACAGCGGGTTGCAATTGACCACCACGCAACCGGCGCGCAGGGTACCGAACAGGGCCACCGGATACTGCAGGATGTTGGGCATCATCAACGCGACGCGGTCACCCTTCTGCATCCCCTTCGCCTGCAGCCAGCCGGCAAACTCGCTTGCCTCAGCGTCCAGCTGGCGATAGGTGATCTCGCGCCCCATGCTGATGTAGGCCACCTTGTCGGCGTAGGTCTTGCAGGCCTTGTCGAACAGCGCGACCAGCGAGGGAATGTGGTCGATGTCGATTTCAGCCGGAATTCCCTTGGGATAACTTTGCAGCCAGATTTTTTCCATTTTTGTCTCCTTCCGCATTCGCCGGCTCTAGCTGCCGAGCAGCGCCTTCTTCAACGATGCATCGGCCGGCTTGTCGCCCAGCCAGACCTTGAGCAGCGCCTTGGCGAAACTGGCCCCGGCCACCTTGCCACGGACTTCGCCGTTCTGGCTGACCACCACGCCTTCGGCCGAGAAGTCGATACTGACGGTATCCCCTTCGTGCACCTTGCCCATGGCCTTCATAATGCCACCCAGCTGATCGGCCTGGGCCTTCATGTCGGATAGTTCGGCTGCGGAATGGTTGTTCCTGAGGCCTTCGTCCAAGGCCGAATGCAAGGAATCGGCATCGAGATCACGCAACAGGCGCAGCACCATGCGGCGCGGCGTGGTGGTATCGAAAATGGCGGCAGGCGTGTTGCTCTTCTGGCCGACATACAACGCACCGACATAAACCTTGATGAACAACTTGCTGCGCAGACCGGCACCATTGAGCACCAGTTCGTTGTTGCCGACCTTGACGCTGTCGGCCACCTTGACGCCGGCCACCTCGGCCGCATGCAGGCCAGGCACCGCCATCAGGGCGGCGATCAGCGCGGCACGCCGAACGCTGGTCGAAGTAATCATGTGTTGTCTCCTCCGCTTTTCAGTCGGTAGTAATTTTTTTCAGCGATATAAACGGTACGCTCGACCACGGTATGAACGACGCCGTCGGCATCCTTGATCTCGATCTGGAAAATCCAGTCCACCTCGTGGCGCTCGGCCAGTACGTCACGGATGCCGGCCATTTCCTCCGGCGTTACCCGAAAATCGGCATACAGCGTGGTGTAGCCCGGCTTGCGGTAACGAATGCTGGCCGCCTTGTCCCAGATGATGTAGTCCTCGCCCAGCGCTGCCATCAGCATCGCCGGATGAGCACCGTCGGTGATGGCAAACAGCGAGCCACCATAGAGCGAGCCGACGATGTTCTTCGTCTTCCAGGTCAGCGGCAGGCGAATGCGGATGTGGCGAATATCAGGCGCCACATGCACGACACGCCCACCGGTGCTGCGAAAGGCGGGATGGAGATTGAACCCCATCCGCACCAGTCGCGCCCCCCAGGGTTTGGGCAGTTTGGCAAGCCAGGCAGGCTTCACCCGCGCGCTCCGTCAGATACGCTCGAAGACACCGGCAGCACCCATGCCGGTGCCGATGCACATGCTCACCATGCCGTACTTGCCGCCAGTGCGCTGCATGCCATGCACGATGGTTGCCGTGCGGATGGCACCGGTGGCACCCAGCGGGTGGCCGAGAGCGATGGCGCCGCCAAGCGGATTGATCTTGGCCGGGTCGAGGCCAAGTTCCTTGACCACGGCCAGCGACTGGGCAGCAAAGGCCTCGTTCAGCTCGATCCAGTCCAGGTCTTCCTGGCGGATGCCGGCCTGGGCCAGCGCCTTGGGAATCGCGGCGATCGGGCCGATGCCCATGATCTCCGGCGCCACACCACCAACGGCAAAGCTGGCAAAGCGGGCGAGCGGCGTCAGGTTGTGTTCCTTGAGCACTTTTTCCGAGACCAGCATGACGGCGGCCGCACCATCGGACATCTGCGACGAGTTGCCGGCCGTGACCGAACCGCGGGCATGGAAGACCGGGCGCAGCTTGCCCAGCTTTTCCAGCGAAGCATCGGCACGCGGGCCTTCGTCAAATTCGACGGTGCGTTCGCGTTGGCGAATTTCGCCGGTCTTCAGGTCGGGCAGGCTCTCGCGGATCAGGTAGGGCGAGGTTTCCGCCTTGAAGTGACCGGCGGCAATGGCGGCGGAAGCCTTCTGGTTGGAAGCCAGCGCGAAGGCGTCCTGGGCGTCGCGGCTGATTCCCCACTGGTTGGCCACCTTCTCGGCGGTCAGGCCCATGCCATAGGCGATGCCGATATTTTCATCGGTGAAGATGGCCGGGTTCATGGCCATCTTGTTGCCCATGATCTGCGGCATGATCGACATCGACTCGGTGCCTGCGGCAATCATCACGTCGGCCAGGCCGAGGCGGATCTGGTTGGCCGCATCGGCCACGGCCTGCAGGCCGGAGGAGCAGAAGCGGTTGATGGTGATGCCCGGCACGGTAATCGGCAGGCCGGCCAGCAGCAGGCCAATACGGGCGACGTTCATGCCCTGCTCGGCTTCCGGCATGGCGCAGCCAACGATCACATCACCGATGCGCGCCGGGTCGATACCCGGCACCTGGGCAACGACCGACTTGATGGCATGAGCCAGCATGTCGTCCGGGCGAACGTTGCGGAACATCCCGCCCTTCTTGGCCACCGGCAAACGGGTCGCGGCGACGATGTAGGCTTCTTGGATTTGTTTCATTCTTGAATTCCTTTTGCAGTTACTAGTTGCTAGTAGTCTTGAGTTGTTAGCTAATAGCTAATGACCAGCGACTAATGACTAGTTCCTCAACGGTTTGCCGGTTTCCAGCATGTGCTTGATGCGGGCCTGGGTCAGCGGGTTCTTCAGCAGTTCGACGAACAGGCGGCGTTCGACGGTGATCAGCCATTCCTCGTCCACCACGCTGCCGGTTTCGACCTCGCCACCGCACAGGGCGACGGCAGCCGAGCGGGCAACCACGTAGTCGTGTGCCGAAATCATGCCGCCCTCCTTCATGTTCACCAGCATCATCTCCAGCGTGGCGATGCCGTTCTTGCCGGCAACGATCACGCCGCGGGCCATCGGCGGCGGGGCATAGCCGGCATCGGCCATGGCGCGTGCTTCCTTGATGGCCACCCAGAGCAGCTCGTTGGCGTTGAACAGGATGGTGTCGGAGGGTTTGGCGAAACCGAAGTCGATGGCCTCGACAGCGCTCTTGGCAACTTTGGCCATGGCAATGGTCTGGAACACCGGCTGCAGGAAGTTGAACACCTCGCCCGGCGTGGCCGACTGGGCAGCCCATTCGGCAGCGCGCACGGCGAATTCCTTGCAGCCGCCACCGGCCGGGATCAGGCCGACACCGGCCTCGACCAAACCGACGTAGCTTTCCAGCGCCATGACGCGCTTGCCGGCATGCATGACGAACTCGCAACCGCCACCCAGGGCCATGCCCTGCACCGCGGCAACGACCGGCACCTGCGCATACTTCAGGGTTTGCGACGCACGCTGGAATTTCTCGACGGTCGCTTCCAGGATATCGAACTGACCAGCAGCACAGGCTTCACCGACCTGCTGCAGGTTGGCGCCGACGGCGAACGGGGCTTCGTGCCAGACCACCACGCCATCCAG
>CAZDRS010000216.1:0-4381 GCA_964507585.1 uncultured Dechloromonas sp. | reverse complement strand
CGCTCCAAGCCAGAAAGGAACCATCATGTTGCTTAAAGCCAAATCAGCCTGGGCGTTCAGCCTGGGCGCCCTTCTTGTTGCCTTGTCGCTCGGCGCCTCGGCTGCCAGCGAGGATCGATCCGACCTCGCCCAGCGCAGCGGTTGCCTGGCTTGCCATGCCGGCATGGAAACCAAGATCGGGCCGTCCTTCAAGGACATTTCCGACAAATACGCCGGCCAGAAGGACGCTGTCGAGCTGCTGGCCGGCCACATCGTGTCCGGCACCGGCGAACAGGGCGTCGGCTGGGCCAAGGCCGGCAAGGCTACGCTGCCCGCCATGCCGCCCAACGGCAACGTCAATCCGAACAACGCCAGGAAGCTGGCCGCCTGGATCATTGCCGCCAAGGGCGTGGTTTCGGGGCCGGAGCGCTACGTCACCGAGAAAATCCGCATTTCCGGCCTGGTCGAGCGCCCGCTCGAACTCTCGGTTGCCGACTTGCGCAAATTCCCGCCGCAACGCATCGGCGAAGTGCCCGTCGTCTGCCAGAGCGGCGCCAACCTGGGCAAGATCGAGAACCTGAAAGGCGTCCTGCTCAAGGACATCCTGGAAGAGGCCGGCATCGTTACCAAAGGCCACAACGACGTGAAGAAAATGGCCATCATCGCGACGGCGAGTGACGACTACAAGGTCGTTTTCTCGTGGACGGAGGTGTTCAACTCGCCACTGGGCGACAGCGTGATCGTCTTCTACGAACGCGACGGGCTGCCGCTGAAGGACGACGAAGGGCGCATCGCGATGGTCTCGGCCAAGGACACCCGAACCGGCCCCCGCCATGTGAAATGGCTGAACGGCATCGAGGTTCGCAAGATCGTCGATTGACGACTAGAGCGGCGCCAGCGTGACAGCCACGTCACGCGGCGCCGCCGAATACGGGTAGGACGTGACCAGAATATCGGCCCCGGCCGCCGCATAGGCTGCTGCGTTGGCGGGCGTGATGCCGCCAGCTGCCGAAATGCGCGTCGTGGCTCCCGGTGGCAATGCCGCCTTGATGTGCCGCACGGTGTCGGGCGGCAATTTATCGAGTTGCAGGATGTCGGCACCGGCCTGCTGCCAAGTGCGCGCGGTGGCTGCGTCGGTGACCTCGACGACGACCAGCCGCTCCGGCCAGTCGCGCCGCAAGCGGCGAATGGTCGCCGCGGGTGCTTCATCACCCAGAAATCGCCGATGCTCGGCAAAGACCAGGATGGAGTCGGACAGGCCCAGCCGATGAATGCTGCCGCCGCCGGCCAGCACGGCCTTCAGCGACATCGCCTTGGTGCCCGGGAAATGCTTACGGGTGGCCGCGACGCCGATATCGGGGTTCGCCTGGCGCGCTGCCGCAACCAGATCGTGCGTCGCCGAGGCGATGCCCGACAGGTACTCCATCAGCGTCTGCGCTGTTTTCCAGACACGATGCAGCGCCTCGGCCGGGCCTTCGAGGGTCAGGATACGCTCACCGGCCAGCAGGTGCTCACCGCTGGCCCGGCTGGAGCCAAGCCGGCGCAAGCCGTTCAATTCGCCCAGGCGCTGCGCCTCTTCCACACCGCACAGCACCATCACCTGCCGGGCGGCGAACCCCAGCCGGCCGGGTTGTGTCCCTATCGCCAGGCCGCTGGTTGTCGCATCGCCGTAGGGGGAATCGTCGCGCAACAGGGCCAGCAGGTCGTCGTCGGCCAGGCCATAGGGGTTGTGGCGCATGCGCCCTCCGCGCTCAGCGCAGTTCGTAACCGAAGGACTTGATGACGACCTGCGCCTTCTCGCCCTTCAGGTAATCGAGCAAGGCCTTGGCCGCCGGGTTGTTCTGGCCCTTGGCAAGCAGCACGGCATCCTGGCGGATCGGGTCGTACAGATCCGCTGGCACGATCCAGCCCGAGCCGCCGCCGACCTGGCCGTTCTTGATCACCTGCGAATAGGCAACGAAGCCCAGCTCAGCATTGCCGGTGGTGACGAACTGGTGCGTCTGGGCGATATTCTCGCCCTGGACGAACAGCGTCTTGAGCGTATCGAGCACGCCCAGCTTGCTCATCGTCTGCATGGCAGCCGCTCCGTAGGGCGCGGTTTTCGGGTTGGCGATGGCGATGTGCTTGAAACCGCCTTTCTTCAGGATCTCGCCTTTATTGTCGACCAACGTGGGATTCGGCGACCACAGCACCAGTTTGCCGATGGCGTAGGTGAAGACGCTGCCGGCGATGCCATGCCCTTCCTTGACCAGGCGAGCCGGGGTTTCGTCATCGGCGGAGAGCAGGATCTCGAACGGCGCGCCGTTGGTGATCTGCGCGTAGAACTTGCCGGTCGCCCCGAAGGCCGGAACGATCTTGTGCCCGGTGTCGCGCTCGAAAAGCGGGGCGATCACCTGGATCGGGCCGGTGAAGTTGGCCGCGACGGCGACGCTGACATTCTCGGCCTGGGCGGCGGAAACGAAGGCTGCGGCGAGCAGCAGGGCAAGCAGGCGATGCACTTTCAAGTTTGTTCTCCAATGTTGGAAAAGGAATTCCGGCGATCAGGCGTATTTGCACAGAATGACCGACGAGGCCTTGAAGGCAGCGCAGGCCTGGCTGCCGACGGCAAGCCCCATGCGCTGCACGCTGTCGTGCGTGACCACGGCGCAGATGCTGCGTCCGCTCGGCAGGGCCAGCGTCACCTCGGCATTGACCGGCCCGTCATGGATGCGGGTGATTTCGCCCCATAGCTGGTTGCGGGCGCTGGTTCTGATGCTCTGGTCGCTCATCAGCAGCACCGACGAAGCCTTGACCAAGGCATGAATCTCCATGCCGATCTGCAAGCCCAGCGCCTCGGCCGAATCACCGGTGATGACGGCGGCAATTTCATGCGCTTCGTCGATACGCAGGCGAACCTCGAAATCGACATTGCCCTCGCGCAAGCCAACGATCTGCCCGGCAAACTGGTTGCGGGCGCTGGTTTTCATCGACATACGCCGCAGCAGTTGGCGGAACTGCTGGAAATCGCTGGCCTGGCCATCGTTCATGCTCGCCGCCAAGCGATCCAGCGCAGCCTGGTACTCGCTCTCCAGGGCACGATATAGCGCCACCACCTTGCGCCCGTAATCGGTAAGTTGCGTGCCGCCACCATGCTTGCCGCCGGCCATGCGCAGCACCAGCGGCTCCTCGGACAGGTTGTTCATCGCATCGACGGCATCCCAAGCCGCCTTGTAAGACAGCGGAACGGCCTTGGCCGCCTGTGAAATCGAACCATGCTGCTCGATCGCTTCGAGCAGGCGGATTCGGGTGTCACCAAGAAAAGGCCCAGCGGCCGACTCGACTTCCAGCTTGCTGCGCAAACGATGCAATAGACTGTCCATAAACACCCCATAACGATATATGCGTAGTAATATAGCGCAAACTGGCGCTATGGTTGAATAAACCTGCCGCGCTTCCTATCGTTGCGCCACGGAGCCGAATGACACGGCACCGCAACCCATTAAAAGGAATCAGCAATGAGCGTCAGCGCACGCAACGTATTCAAGGGCAAGGTCACTTCCGTCAAGGACGGCGCCGTCAATGCCGAAGTCGAACTGACCCTGGCCGGCGGCGACAAGATTGTCGCCATCGTCACCGAAGGCAGCATCAAGGATCTTGGCATCGCCATCGGCAAGGAAGCCGTCGCCTACGTCAAGGCACCGTGGGTCATGTTGTTGGCCGGCCCCCAGAGCGTCAGGTTCTCCGCACGCAACCAACTGGCCGGCAAGGTCAACGTCGTGCACAAGGGCGCCGTGAATTCCGAAGTCGGCATCATGCTGGCCGGCGGCACGACCGTCTTTGCCGTGGTCACCAACGAGGCCGTTCTCGAACTCGGCTTGAAGGAAGGCGTCGACGCCACCGCCCTGATCAAGGCCAGCCACGTCATCATCGGGGTTCCGGCCTGAGCACTGGGTAAAACCAGTGGCCACCCCTTGGCCGAGCAGAGAGCGTCCAATCCACCTTCTTGATTCTGTTCATTGCCAAGTAAGTCTGAGACACCCGGACTCCAATCTGCGTAATGTACAGTCGAGCAAACAGCGAACAATCTCTGAGACATAGGACATAGCAGTTCGCTGCCATTGTGAAGACGGCGCCCAATATAGTCTGGTACAAACTGCTCTTAAACATCACGGAGCACTTATTGCCAAAGCTCAATGTCGGCCTGAACGGTCATTCAACTGGAAGATCAGGTTAGCTCCCACTGGGAAACTCTTTGCCCGCTTGTGGATTTTGCGGATGTTTATCCAGAGTTGTTGCGGAAAATGCATGATATGAGCTGTTGGAAAGCGAACGGCATGTCTTCAATCCATACAGCATCGTAAAATAGCCTAGGGCGCGTTCACAGTAACCAGATATAGGCACAAGCGAGATGCAGGAAGGCATT
>CAZDRS010000215.1:0-4396 GCA_964507585.1 uncultured Dechloromonas sp. | reverse complement strand
ACGCCAACGGCGGCACGCTGTTCCTCGACGAAATCGAAACCATGCCGCTGCCGATGCAGATCAAGCTGCTGCGGGTTTTGCAGGAACGCACGCTGGAACGGCTCGGCTCGAACACCCCCATCCCCATCGACTGCCGCATCATCGCGGCAACCAAGGAAGACCTGACGGCGCTGGCCGGGCAGGGAAAGTTCCGCGCCGACCTCTATTACCGGCTGTCGGTCGCCACTCTGCCGCTGCCCCCGCTGCGCGAACGGCGCGAGGACATCCCGCTGCTCTTCGAACACTTCCTGCTGCAGGCCGCCGCCCGCCACGAGCGCCCGGTGCCGGCAACCTCGGCCGGCCGCATCCAGCAGCTGGTCGGCTACCACTGGCCGGGCAACGTGCGCGAATTGCGCAATGTCGCCGACCGTTGCGTGCTCGGCATCGAAGCCGGCTCGCCGCCCTTCGGCCAGCCGGCCGGCGACGCGCCGCGCCCGCTGGCCGAGACGGTCGAGGCTTTCGAGCGCGCCCTGATCGCCGACGCCCTGCGCCGCTACGGCAGCCTGGCGCGCACCGCCGAAGCGCTGGCCATCGCCAAGACGACGCTGCACGACAAGATCCGCAAGTACGGCCTGCAAGGCGACTGAGCCCAGCCAGATCCAGCGGAGCCGCTCCCCCTCCGGCGTCAGGTTGGCTATGATCTTTCCTGTCTCGACACCGAACCTGTCATCAAGCCACCTCTTGTCACGATCATGCGCCTCCAGATAGCGTCGGATCTCCACCTCGAATACCTGGAATGGAAATTCCCGGCTTTCCGCGGCGTCGAACCCGCCGCGGCAGACGTTCTCGTGCTGGCCGGCGACATCGCCCAAGGCAGCCGGGCGCTTGACCTGTTCGGCAATTGGCCTTGCCCGGTCGTCTATGTGCCCGGCAATCACGAGTTTTATGGCGGCGACGTGGCGGCCGTGCTGGCCGAACTCTGGCAGCGGGCGGCCGATTTCCCCAACGTCAAGATACTGGCACCGGGAACCTGGGAACACGGCGGCGTCCGGTTTATCGGCTGCACCCTATGGACGGACTACGCGGTTTTCGGCGCCGAACACGTGGCCGCCGCCATGGCGATTTGCTCGGAAAAAATCGTCGATCACACGGCCATCCAGAACAGCAGCGGCAGCCCATTCCGGCCGGCCGATGCGCTCACACTGCACCGCGCCCAGCGCCAATGGCTAAGCGACCGCCTGGCCGAACCGTTCGCCGGCCGGACGGTGGTCATCACCCACCATGCGCCGCACCGGAACAGCATCGCCCCGCACTACGCCGACGACCTGAGCAGTGCCGCCTTCGTGTCCAACCTCGACGAGCACCTCGGTATCGCCGACCTGCACATCCACGGTCATACCCACGCCTCGTTCGACTACACGGTTAACGGAACACGCGTCGTGGCGAATCCCATGGGCTACTGCCGTGGCAGCAAAGCCGCGGCAACGCCGGCCGATCTGCAACGGGAGAATGCGGCATTCGACAGCCGCTGGCTGATCGACATCTAGCCGGCTGCCCGATGGCAGCTCGCGCTGCCGGGCCATGGCAAGTTGCCGACCTGTACGCTTGGGGCGACTGCGTCGCTAAGCCGCGGAAGCGTCAGCGGAGGCAAATCTCACGCAATTCCGGCCGCTGGCTTTCGCCTCATAAAGCGCCAGGTCGGCCGAACTCAGGGCTATATCCTCGCTCTCGTCTTCGAGGCCGGCAGCGGCCACGCCGATGCTGATGGTCACCTTGCCCACGACCGGGTGGACAGCCTCCGCCACCGCCTGGCACAGTTTTTCAGCGACCCGCTGGGCGCTTTCCAGCGGAGTATCGGGCAGGATGAGCAAAAATTCCTCGCCACCATAACGGGCAACAAAATCGGTAACCCGAGCCGAGGCTTCCAGCAATTGCCCGACCTGTCGCAGCACGGCATCGCCCGTTTCGTGGCCAAAGGTGTCATTGACCGCCTTGAAATGGTCGACGTCGGCCAGCAGGATGGCGTAACGCATACCGCTCCGCTTCATGCGCAGGAATTCCTCACGGATGCGCTCGTTGAGCGCCAGCCGGTTGTACAGACCGGTCAGCGCATCATGGCGTGCCAGCTGTTCCAGTTCGCGGTTGGCCGCCATCAACTCGGAAACATCCTTGACCACGACCAGCAGCAGGGTTTCGCCGTCATGCTGCAACGGCATCTGCGTCACCATGGAATCGACCCGCTTGCCAAACGAGCTGGTGGCACTGACCAGAACCTGATTCTCCTCGCCATCGAGGGCTTTCAAGGCGCCGGCGTACCAGCCACAGGCTTTCCACGAAGCAATCTGGTGGAAATTCTGTTTCAGCAGGTTGTCCACGCTGGCCCCGACAATATCGGCCGCCGCTTCGTTGGCGAGAATGCACTGGCCGTCGGCCCGGTAGAGCAGGAGGCCGTTGGCGGTGGCGTGGATGATCGCCTGGCTCAAGGCTTCCTGCTTGCGCAAGGCGATTTCCAGGGCACGCTGCTCGGTCACATCCATGACCGCCGTGCGCGACATGACAAAACGCCCCTGGTCGTCGAAAACCGCTGTTGAACTGATGCGGGCCGGCAGCAAGGAACCATCCTTGCGCACCAGCTGGATATCCAGCGGCGGAAGCTGTTCGCCGGCCCTCATCCGGCGCTGACGGTCGAGAAAGACGGCCTCGCATTCCGGCGGCAGCAATGCCCGAATATGCAACTTGCCAACCACCTCGTCGCGCTCATAACCCAGCCAACGGAGCTCCCGGTCGTTCATCCGGACAACGATCCCCTCCGGATTGACCGAGTGATAGCCGACCGGTGCGTGGTTGTAGAGATTGGCCAGCTCCCGTGTGCGCTCGGCCACCTTGTGTTCGAGCGATTTGTGGCTTTCCTCCAGCGCCTGCTGCCGGGAGAGCAGTGTTCTCGACATGCGCTGCAGGGCCTGGGTCAGGTGATTGATTTCAATCGTCCTGGTCGAGGTGGCGAAATCGGGATTTTCCTCCCCGGCGCTAACCTTCTGCGCCGACTCGGCGAGTTGTTCCAAGGGGCGACAGAAATTGGCCACCAGCCGGTACACCACCAACATGAAGAAAACCGTCGAGACCAGTCCGGCCAGCAGTAAGGTCACATTCATCGTGTGAACGGCTGCCAAGGCTTGTGACAAGGGCTGCCTGGCGATGACGCGCCAGCCCGGGTTGGTGGCGGTGGCGGATTTGACGGGTACCTGGGTGGTCAGGAAAGATTCGCCGGCATCCCAGGCAAGGACGGCATGGTCGTTATTGCGCGGCAGGTTTTTCGGCAGTGCGATGCGCCCGACGGCGGAAAAGGGATAAAGGATTTCCCCATCCTTTCCGGCAATCAGGATATCGACCCCATTGTCCAATCCCTCTTCGCCGATGGCGCCCAGGATCACATCGCCAACCCAGGCCCAGTTGGCGTGGCTACCCAGCACGCCGCGCAGCTTGCCGTCGGGGCCGACGATGGGGGAGGCAAAATCGACGAAGCGCAGCGGCTCCCTCGGATTGGGGTTGTTCAGCTTTTTGGCCAAGAGCACCGCTTCGTGGACATCGCCGATATAGGCGCCTTGCTTGCCGGCAATGAACCACGGACGTTGCGCCACGTTCTCGCCTTCCAGCAGCCCGTTGACGGCCGACAAAACGGTTCCGTCCGGCGCCGCCACGCCGAGCCAGTCATAGTAGCGGTAGGTTTTTTTGGTCAGCGTCAGGCGCTCGCGCAGCAAAGGCCCGCTCAGGTCGCCTTGCGCCAGCAGGGCTGTCTGGCTGAGCAGCGCAATTTCCCGGTCACGCTCCTGAAGGTTTTCCGCAATGGCGAAAGATACCGCGCGGGCGGCACTTTTCAGCGCATCGCCACTGTCCTGGGTGATGCGACTGTTCGCCAACTGGCTCAGCAAAACGACCACGGCGGCGCCTATCGCCAGGGACAGGCCGCCAACGATCAGCGTCAGGCGTAATCTAAAGGTATTCAATTGGGTGGCCATGCTTGGCTTGATCAAGCAGAAATGACCGCTTGAGGTTACCGGATGGCTCAGCAAATTGCCATCCTTGCTCAATCGCGTTGTGTCCGGCCACCGAGGGAGGTGGCATTGGAGATCGCTAAAAACCGGTAGCGCCCGGCCTAATTTTGGCGCAAAAAAACCCGACGGCGCTAACCGTCGGGCAAACGGCCATCGGGGTTGGATGGCTTGTGGGAGACGGCCTTACTTCTTCGCAGCGATACGCTCGCGGATATGCTGGGCACGGCCGGCAGACGACGGGTGGGAACTGAGCATGCTGTTGCTGTCGCCCAGCTTGGCCAGCTTCTCGAAGGCTGTGATCAGGCCTTCGCGCTTCAGCTTGGCGGCGGTCAGCAGGTCGAAGGAGTAATCGTCGGCGTCGCTTT
>CAZDRS010000214.1:0-4397 GCA_964507585.1 uncultured Dechloromonas sp. | reverse complement strand
TAATGATTCCGACAAAGCACATCATGCAACAAACCGGCCTTGGTGTCTTTGATAAAAATCGTTCCGGCATTGAGCGTCCGGTCAACGTTGATGTTCCTTCATGGCGCGCTGTGCTTCGCGCTTGCTGTCTTTTTCCATGGTGGCCGCCCGCTTGTCGTGTTGTTTCTTGCCTTTTGCCAGGCCGATTTCGAGCTTGATCCGGCCGCGCAGGAAATGCAGGTCGAGTGGTACCAGTGCATAACCGGCGCGTTCGACTTTGCCGATCAGCTTGCTGATTTCGTGGGTGTGCAGGAGCAGTTTGCGGGTACGCGTCGGATCGTGCTTGTTGTGCGTCGAGGCGGTAGTCAGCGGCGTGATGTGCATGCCGATCAGGAATAATTCGCCGCCCTTGATGATGACGTAGGATTCCTTGATGTTCATCCGGCCAGCACGAATGGCCTTCACTTCCCAGCCTTCGAGGACGATTCCGGCCTCGTACTTGTCCTCGACGAAGTAGTCGTGAAAGGCTTTTTTATTGACCGTAATGCTCATGCTGCCAGGCGATCCATTAAAATTACGATTCTACAGGATTCGGGAACGCTGCCACTGCATGGCTCTGGTTGAAAAGACTGTCTTGATCGAACAATCGGCCGAACGCATGTTCGAGTTGGTCGATCGTTGCGAGGATTACCCCGCCTTTCTGCCCTGGTGCAGTCACACCGAGGTCAAGTTTCGCGATGCGACGAAGACGGTGGGAACCCTGCACATCAACTACCATGCCGTGAAATCGTCGTTTACGACTGAAAACGACAAGGTTTTCCCTTCCCTGATGAATATCCGGCTTGTCGATGGCCCATTTCGCCGATTGGAGGGGGCCTGGCACTTCAAGGTGCTGGCCGAAAATGCCTGCAAGATAGAATTCAAGCTGCACTACGAATTTTCCAGCAAGCTGTTCGAAAAGGTCATCGGCCCGGTGTTCAGCCACATTGCCAACACTTTTGTCGATGCTTTCGTGCGTCGGGCAAACCAGGTTTATGGAGCCAGCCATGGCTGAAACGATGAATGTCGAAGTCTGCTACGCCTTGCGCGACAAGCAGGAAGTGGTTCGTGTCCGGTTGCCGGAAGGCTCGACTCTGCAGCAGGGGCTGGAGGCTTCCGGACTGCTCGGCAAATACCCGGAAATCGACATCAAGAAAAACAAGTTCGGTATCTGGAACAAGCTCTCCAAGCCGGATGCCGTGCTGCGTGACAAGGATCGCATCGAAATCTACCGGCCGCTGCTTGCCGACCCCAAGGAGGTTCGCAAGCAGCGGGCCGCCGAGGGCAAGGTAATGAAAAAGGGCGCCGGTGATACCGACGCCCTTGAGGCTTGATCTGCAGCCCTGTCGGGCTTACTTGCAGGCTTCGGCGATAAAGCGCCGGGCGCGTTCCATTTCCTGTTCGCGCATGCTCGTGTCCATCACCTTGCGCTGACCGCTTTCATCGAGGGTCACCATCGGCTGGTTGTTTTCCAGTGCCGTCAGGTTGCGCTTGGCACGTTCGCAGTTATCCCGTTTTTCGGCCTCTGCAGTCTGTTCCTTGGCCTGCTTGTCGGCTTTTTCCTTGGCCTCCTGCTGGCGCTTCTTGAATTCCATATCCTTTTCGGCAGTCGTTTTCGGCCCCTCGGGCGGCTTGGCACCATCGGCCGGTTTTTCGCTGACAACTGCAGGCTGCGCTGCGCCGAGCGAGCGGCGGTTCTTGGCGGAAGAGGGGGGGGGTGTGTCTGAAACGACAGTTTGCCCGTTGCCGTCCTTCCACTGGTAGGTTTCTGCGCCGACGCCCAAGGCGGTTGCCAGCAGCGCAATTGCGAGGATAGGTTTCGAGGTCATCTGGGTTTCCTTGACTTTTCTGTATAATACGATTTTGTGACCTTGGATTAAAGGCCATGCGACTGCTGCAAAAAGCCCTTACTTTTGACGACGTCCTGCTCGTCCCCGCACATTCTCAAGTCCTCCCGCGCGATGTCAGTCTGGCGACCAAGCTGACCCGCAACATTACCCTGAACCTGCCGCTGCTGTCCGCCGCCATGGATACCGTGACGGAAGGTCGCCTTGCCATTGCGCTGGCCCAGGAAGGCGGGATCGGTATCATCCACAAGAACCTGACAGCCAAGGCCCAGGCGGCCGAGGTGGCCAAGGTCAAGCGTTTCGAATCGGGCATCCTGAAGGATCCGATCACCGTGTCGCCGCTGATGACGGTTCGCGACGTGCTGGAAATCACCCGCCAGTACCGTATTTCCGGTTTGCCCGTGATCGACAAGTCGGGCAAGGTGGTCGGCATCGTCACCAACCGCGACTTGCGCTTCGAAACCAATCTCGATCAACCGGTCAAGTCGATTATGACCCCCAAGAAGCGCCTGGTTACGGTCAAGGAAGGGGCCAGCGTCGAGGAAGCCAAGGAACTGATCCGCACGCACCGCCTGGAGCGCGTACTGGTCATCGACGACGAGTTCCACCTGCGTGGCCTGATTACCGTCAAGGACATCCTGAAGTCCACCGAACATCCGCTGGCCAACAAGGATGCTTCCGGTCGCCTGCGTGCCGGTGCAGCCGTTGGCGTCGGTGCTGGTACCGAGGAGCGTGTCGAACTGCTGGCTGAAGCCGGTGTCGACGTCGTCGTCGTCGATACGGCGCACGGTCACTCGCAAGGCGTGCTGGATCGCGTCAAGTGGGTCAAGAAGAACTTCCCGCAGATCGAAGTGATCGGCGGCAACATTGCCACGGCTGATGCAGCGCGTGCGCTGGTCGACATGGGAGCCGATGGCGTCAAGGTCGGTATCGGCCCGGGTTCCATCTGTACCACGCGTATCGTCGCCGGCGTTGGCGTGCCGCAGATCACCGCCATCCAGAACGTCTCCGAGTCGCTGAAGGGCACCGGCGTGCCGATGATCGCCGACGGTGGCATCCGCTACTCCGGCGATATCGCCAAGGCCATCGCGGCCGGCGCCAATACGGTCATGCTCGGCGGCCTGTTCGCCGGTACCGAGGAAGCGCCGGGCGAGGTCGAACTGTTCCAAGGGCGTTCGTACAAGTCCTATCGCGGCATGGGTTCTCTGGGCGCGATGCAGGCGGGTTCTTCCGACCGCTACTTCCAGGAAGCCACCGCCAACGTCGACAAGTTCGTGCCGGAAGGCATCGAAGGCCGCGTCCCGTACAAGGGTTCCGTGCTCGCCGTGATCCACCAGTTGATGGGCGGCCTGCGCTCGTCGATGGGCTATCTGGGCAGCCCGACCATCGCCCACATGCACGAAAACGCCTGTTTCGTCGAAATCACCTCGGCCGGCATCCGCGAATCGCATGTCCATGACGTGCAGATCACCAAAGAAGCGCCGAATTACCATCTCGACTGATCGACTTCGTCTTTCAGAGGGCGGCTCCGGTAGCCGCCCTTTTCATTCAGGGTCTTGAATATGTCTCACCAGAAAATCCTCATTCTCGATTTCGGTTCGCAGGTTACCCAGCTGATCGCCCGTCGCGTGCGCGAAGCCAAGGTCTTCTGCGAAATTCATCCGTACGACGTTTCCGAAGAGTTCATCCGCAACTACGGCGCCAAGGGCATCATCCTGTCCGGCGGCCCGAGCTCGGTGACGGAAGGCGATACGCCGCGCGCGCCGGCCGTCGTGTTCGAGCTGGGGATTCCGGTGCTCGGCATCTGCTACGGCATGCAGACCATGGCCCAGCAGTTGGGTGGCAAGGTGATGACCGCCGAGGCGGCCGGCAAGGCCCGCGAATTCGGCTATTCGGAAGTGCGCGCCCACGGCCATACGGCGCTGCTGAACGACATCGCCGATTTCTACAGCCCGGAAGGCCACGGCATGCTGAAGGTCTGGATGAGCCACGGTGACTCGGTCATGGAACTGCCGGCCGGCTTCGTCAAGATGGCCTCGACCGCTTCTTGCCCGATTGCCGCGATGGCCGACGAGAGCCGCAAGTTCTACGCTGTCCAGTTCCATCCGGAAGTGACGCATACCCAGCAGGGCCGCGCCATTCTCGAGCGCTTCGTGCATGGCATCTGCGGCTGCGGCACCGACTGGGTGATGGGCGACTACATCGCCGAGGCGGTCGATGCCATCCAGCGCCAGGTCGGCGACGAGGAAGTCATCCTGGGCCTCTCTGGCGGCGTCGATTCCAGCGTTGCCGCGGCGCTGATCCACAAGGCCATTGGCGACCAGCTGACCTGCGTTTTCGTAGACCACGGCCTGCTGCGCTTGAACGAAGGCGACATGGTGATGGACATGTTCGCCCGCAACCTCGGCGTCAAGGTCATCCGCGTCGATGCCGTCGACGACTTCATGGGCAAGCTGGCCGGCGTCTCCGACCCGGAGCAGAAGCGCAAGATCATCGGCAAGGAATTCGTCGAGGTCTTCCAGGCCGAATCGA
>CAZDRS010000213.1:0-4442 GCA_964507585.1 uncultured Dechloromonas sp. | reverse complement strand
TCGCCTCTAGCACAGTACGCGCCGCGAGGCCTTGTTGCAGGCGGGTAGAGACAGTCGTATGCGTCATGCGAGGGTAGAGATCTATGACTGTGTAGTAATACAGTTTACGGCCTGAGCGTGGATCCACATGGTGAATGGTATCGGTCTGCACAAGATCACCCGGTGCCCTAACCCAAGGACGATCTGGGTTGTCTGAACGAACCCGTTTCTTCCGTGCACCATCAAAGCAGTGGTGACGCTTCAGGATACGCCGGACACTCGAAAGACTCACAGATAACCCGTCTTTCGTGGTGACATACTGCCAAATAACCTCAGCACAGCGTTTCAGTTTTTCCCGGATTTCGAGTACTCGTCTCACAATGTATTCGGCGATGGCATGCGGACTAGTCTTCGGGATGCTCTCAAGTGTTGGGATACGCCAGCTACAACGGGCAAAATGGTTCATACGACTATACGCTCTGTTTGGACGGTTTGGATTATCCATCTGAACGTATTGGTTGAGTACATCCCACCTGCGCTTCCAACGGTAGATAGTACTACGGTGCACACCACACCGATTAGCAACTGTTTGCAGGGGTAGTCGCTCACGAACAAGCAATTGCATAGCGATTGCTCTCGCTTTAGGGAGATTAGGGTTGGTAGAATAAGCCATAGCAGGCTCCTTTCTGTAATTAGTTGTGTAACTACAGCTTACGGAGCCTGCTTTTATGTTGCAAAGGTGGTGAGTTAGTACGGTTGTACTTGGCTAAATAATACGTTTAGGCAATTATATACTTGACGTTACCATTCACCCTTGATAAACTAGAAGTATGGAAACATTCAATCTCATCCAATTTTATCAGAAGTTTGGTACCGAGGAACAATGCCAAGATTTCATCTTTAAAAATCGCTGGGCTAATGGTGTGGTCTGCCCTAAGTGTGGCGAGATTGATGTTAAAACTTACAAACTAGCCAGCGGCCGTATTAAGTGCGCCAGCTGTCGTAATACCTTTACGGTACGCACCCGTAGCGTCTTTGAAGATAGCCCCGTCTCACTACAAAAGTGGCTGCTAGCCATTTACTTGTGTGGTAGCTACAAAAAAGGTATCTCATCGATCCAGCTTGGTAAGTTCATAGATGTGACTCAAAAAACAGCTTGGTTTATGCTGCAACGCATTCGCTATGTGTATGAAAATGACAGCTTCGAGTTACTAGATGGTGAAGTCGAAATGGACGAAGCCTATATAGGTGGTGCAGATAAGAACAAACACTTCCATAAGAAATCTAAGCAAGTCACTGGCAAGGGTGCACAAGGTTTTGCGAGCAAGAGTACAAAAGTGCCCGTTGTTGGTATGGTCGAACGTGGTGGTAACCTACGTGCCATTGCCACTAAAGATACTGGTAGCAAAACCCTCATGACCTTAGCTCGTACTCACATCGACATTAACGCGACGATCTACACGGACGAGCACATGCCATATCGCACGCTACCAAAACTAGGTTTCAAACACGAGAGTGTCAATCATGGCGTTAAGGAGTTCGTGAACGGCATGGCCAGCACCAACACAGCAGAAAGCTTTTGGTCACACCTGAAGCGTGGCATTAACGGTATTTACCACCATGTCAGTGCCAAGCATTTGCAGCGTTATTGCGATGAATACAGTTACCGCTGGAACACTAGAGCGATGACTGACGGTGAACGTTTCGAGGACTGGTTTAGTCATGTAAACGGCAAGCGACTCACCTATAACTCTTTAATCCGTAAATAATCTATAACTTATCCACCGATACCCAAGCTATAATTTCTCTCATAACACCTTATTTTTCTTCTTTCTTTTCTCCCTCTCTTTCTATATAAATATAGAGAAGAAGATATAATGAGATGGATAGATAGTTGTGAGTAGTAGTTTTGGTATAGGTTTAGTGAATTATATGGTTAGTAGTCTGGTTGGTTATTTGAGTAGATATAGTGATGTAGTTAGGTCTAGTTTAATGAGTATTGGTAGCTAGAATATGAGTGAAGTAGTTGATGAAGCTAGTAAGAATAAGTCTGGTGTTAAGTACCGCAGACCGTTAAATAAGCAGCAAGTCAGAACACTACACCTACTCTATTGGTACAGATTCTGTACGGCTAAACAACTAGCACATTCGTTTAAGAAGCCTAGCCCCAAAGCCATACAGAACAAGCTGCAGATACTGGAGGAGCAAGGACTTATTGGCAAACGCTATGACAAGTCCTACAAACTAGCTGGTCGCTCTGCTGAATATTACATCACGCCCAAAGGTGCACGAGCACTTGAAGCGGCCCAACCGAACGCTACAAACCAATGGGCAACCAAAAGTCTCTACAAGAACAAAACGGTGTCAGACGACTTCTTACGCCACACCATTGCCGTGACCGATGCCTCTAAGCGCCTCCGTGCTATATACGGCAACAAGGTTGAGATTCTTACGAAAAGCTATATGGCGCAGTTTGACTTCTATCCGACATGGACGCCAGACTTACATGTAAAAATACCAGCTCATGGTGATGACCTAGCCAAGCATTACTTTGTTGATGTATGGGACGGCACAAAACCATTCTTTGTGAGTGTGAGAAAAACCAGAAACTATGTGAACTTCAAGGAAAGTGGTGACTGGGAGGAAGATGAACGGTTTCCGGCTATATTAGCTATTTGCGAGAATACACAGCTCCAGAAGAAGCTTAATCGGCAGATGAAGCGTATCTTGAACGATGCTTGGGATGATGAGCTTATATTCGCAACCACCACAAAACAACTCCTAGAGGCAGCGACGAAGCCTACCGACAAGATATGGAGCAAGGTTGATGCTGATGACGATCCGGAGCTGAAGAGTTTCAAAGGATTAATATCCATAACCTCGTAAACGGCTTGCCGTTTGGGAGGTTGGCACTATTCGGAACGAATGGTGCATGATAGCCTAGCTCCTATTCCTAATAACTTCTCCGATTTGCGCCAGCCTATTCCGATAATCTGTCGTATCCGCACCTTGGGCGGTGAGATCTTGAATAGTTTGCTTCAGTCGATCAACAGTTGTCGCAAGCTCTTCGTTTTTCATGGATGCATACGGATTAGTGCTTTCACTAAACTCAGATCCAGTAACATTACGTATCTCACGCGATACGCCAGCCAATAGGCTTTGTAGCTCCATAGCTTGTAACCGTGCTTCTTGGTTTTCTTCGCTTGGTGCCGGTATTTCAAGCCCACCGTATAGCTTACGAGCAATGTCTGGTGCACCGTCAATCTTTTGCAGTTCACTCACTATTTTTTGGATGACACCTGCATCTGGTTCAGTGATGTAGGTAACGGCACCGTCAACTTCACCACGTTGATGAGCTGCCTGCTCAGGGGATCGGCCTTGTATCTCTCGTTGGATTGCTGCAAGATTTGTAGCAGCACGAGTCACTTCAGCAGGATCGTATTTGCGGATACCCTCCACGATTGAATCTGCAATATTATCTCGGACGGCTGTAAGTTGTTCGGCGGTGAGGCGTTCGTAAGGGTTGGCAGATTCAGCGGGTGCTACTGTCTCGGGAGATGACACTATAGCTTTTGCCTTTAACGATTCGACGAGTTCAGGCTGTTTCGCTAGTACCTCAGCCGCAAACTTATCTGCCGCGTGTTCAAACTTTGTATCACGGTAAACATCTGCGGTCGCACTAGCTAATCCATCGAATGTGTCGATTGATACGTCAGCGTGTTTGTGCGCAGAGTATTTAGCCGAAGCTTTATTTGAGGCTTCAGCCCAGTTTTCGAGGATGAAGTCTTTGTGTTTTTCTAGCTCAGTTACCGATCGCTCGAGTGGTAGTTTCTTACGCTCATCGCTACGATCATGTTTATGATCCTCTGGGGTTTTACCCGCCTCTTGGTAATCCATGAATTCAAGCGTATGACCCATTTCGTGAATCATCGATTGAACATACAGTAGCTCTGGTGTGACTTCACTTGCGTCAATACCGAGTGTCTGGGCTATTTTTTCTGTATTGATCGGAATGTCTTTCATTCGCTCCTCGAATTTTGCCAGAGAAGCTGGAATATCGTGGAGATTGAGAATAATTTCGTGTTGACCAGATTGATTATTCTCAGCCCATGCAGCACGAGCAGCAGCATCGCGGTGGTCGCCAGCTTCCATCGGCACAACAACGATATCTGCAAGGCGTGGATCTGCTTCGACAGCAGCAAGGTAGGCTTTTTCGAGTGTTTCGCCCATTTCGGAATTACGAAGTAATTCGAGATTCTTAACTTTTTGTTCTGACTCCGGGGTGGCTTCATGCTCGCCAAGGGCACGTCTGCGTGTATCTATTGCATGTGCTCGCTCGTCATCAGGGAGGCTGTTAATATATGCAGTAATCTCTTTCGGATCAACACCGGCAAACTTTTGCATATCTTCTTTGGAAGCACCTTGGTAGTAGTACTGCAAGGCAGTATCGAGTTCATCACTAA
>CAZDRS010000212.1:0-4468 GCA_964507585.1 uncultured Dechloromonas sp. | reverse complement strand
TTGTAAACGGCTTCCGAAGCGGCACCCGACAGCAGGTTCTTGAGCTTCATCTTGACGACGGCGGCGTTGCGGCCGGACTTGTTGTACTCGGTCTTCTGGACGACGAGCGGGTCGGCACCAACCATAATCACGTTGCCGGAGCGGAGTTCCTGTGCGGTCTTCATTCGAGATTCTCTAAGTCAGAAAAAGAAAAACGTTAAATTATACCCTGCTGGCGCAGAAATTGACGAGGTGGGTTGCCAGGTCGTTTTGTCCGGCCAATCGTGTGCACCAGGCGCGATTGAAAGCGGTGAGCGCCTGCCGGTGAGCGACAAACTGTCGCCATGCATCGGCCAATCTGGGCTCTTCGCTATTCCAAGTGACGAACATCGTTCGCACAATTTGCGCCAATGAGGCATCCATGGTTTCGCAGTAGCGATCGAGAAAAGCCGAGAGCTTGATCAGGTGGGCATCTTCTTCTTGTTTGTAGATTTGCCAGACGAAAGGCTTGCCGGCCGATTGTGCTCGAACAAAAGAGTCCTCGCCGCGGACGAAATTGATGTCGGATTGCCACAGCAGGCGGTCGTAGTCATCGAGCGGCATGAAGGGAATGGGCTGAATGCGGGCATTTCCATACTGCCAGGGGCCAGTTCCACCCAGGTGCCGCATGACGGCAGCGAGCGGCTTTCCAGCTGCGACGCGGACAAGCGATGCTTGAGGCTGGTTTGCCAAGGCATCGAGCAAGGGGCCGACTGGGGCTGTGTCGTAGCAGAACAGGCCGACTTCCAGGTGTTCGTGAACCGATTGCCGGCTTTGAAACGAGTCTCGTTCGGCCAGGAGTCCAGCTTCGCGCAGCAAACCGCCCGAATTCGCGGTAAAGCCCGGGAAGAAAAAATATTTGGTCAGCGGCAGGCTAGGGTGGGGGGAAGCCATGCCGTGCCACTCCTCGGCCCAAGGCTCAGCAGTCAGGTATTCCAGGTTGATCCAGCACGGTTTGCTATCCGCTCGTGCCATGGCTTGCAGATAGGCAATCGGCAGTTCGCAGGCGAAAGCCTCGATCACCACGTCGGCGCAACGCTCGGTCGTGGCGTCCGCACTCCAGTGCCTGATTTCGACACCATGGGCCTGCTGCTGGGTAAGCGATGGATCGACCGATGGGCACAAGGGCTGCAAACTGGCCAGATCGTCTACCCACAGTCGTACTTGCCGGCCGTGCTCGGCCACCAATTGCCGGGCGAGGCGCCAGCAAATCCCGATGTCGCCGTAGTTGTCGATAACCCGGCAAAAGATGTCCCAATGAAGCTGCATGGACGCCATGCTAACATCCCGGCCATGTCCAGATTTGAAGACCCCATCGCCTGCACGGCCTGTCCGCGCTTGGCAGAACACCTTGCCGCCATCCGTCGCCGGGATCCCGACTGGCACGCCTTGCCAGTTCCAGCACTCGGTTCCCTTGATGCCCAATTGCTCGTCGTCGGGCTTGGCCCCGGGGAAAAGGGGGCCAATCGAACCGGGCGTCCGTTCACCGGCGATGTGGCCGGGGAGTTGCTCTATCCGGCGCTGCATCGCTTCGGATTCGCCAGCAGCCCGGAGCCGCTTGGCGCTGATGGCTGGGCCAATCCAGCCATGCACCTGAGCAATTGCCGCATTACCAATGCTGTGCGCTGCTTGCCGCCAGCCAACAAGCCGACGACGCCTGAAATCCGCCAGTGCAATGGCTATCTGAAGGCAGAACTGGCGGCCATGCCTAACTTGAAGGCTGTCGTTGCGCTCGGTGCCATCGCTCATCAGGCGCTTCTCTGGTCTTATGGCCTGAAAGCCAAGGATTGCGTATTCGGCCACAATGTCCGCCACAGCCTGCCGGATGGCCGTATCTTGATCGATAGCTACCATTGCAGCGGCTATAACTGGCGCACGGGGCGCCTGACGCGTGAAAGTTTCGAGGCGGTGTTCGCCGGGATCAAATCGCTGCTCGACTGATCAGCCATGAGTTTCGATGCCAAGGCCTTTCTGGCCTCCCTGACTGAACTGCCGGGCGTCTATCGCATGCTGGGCGAGGATGGTGCGGTTCTCTACGTCGGTAAGGCGAAAAACCTGAAAAAACGGGTTTCCTCCTACTTTCGCGATAACCTGTCCAGCCCGCGCATCGCCCACATGGTGAGCCAGATTGCGCATATCGAAACTACCTCGACGCGTACCGAGGCAGAAGCACTGCTGCTCGAGAACAACCTGATCAAGTCGCTTTCTCCGCGCTACAACATCCTTTTCCGGGATGACAAGTCGTATCCCTATATCGTCCTGAGCAAACGGGAGTATCCGCGCCTCGGCTTCTTCCGCGGCAATCCCGACCGCAAGGCCGACTATTTCGGCCCTTATCCATCGTCGTGGGCGGTGCGTGACAGCATCCACCTGCTGCAGAAAATGTTTCGCTTGCGCACCTGCGAGGATACAGTTTTTGCCAATCGTTCCCGTCCTTGCCTGTTGTATCAGATCAAGCGCTGCAGTGCCCCCTGTGTTGGCCTGATCAGCAAGGACGATTACGCTGCCGATGTTCAGATGGCCGCCATGTTTCTACTCGGCAAGCAGCAGGAGGTTACCCGTCGCTTGACCAAGGCCATGGAGGAGGCCTCGAGTCGACTGGCTTTCGAGCAGGCGGCAATTTTCCGGGATCAGATTCAATCTCTGCATCAGGTGCAGGAAAAGCAGTTTGTTTCCAGCAGCAAAGGCGAGGACGTCGATGTTCTCGTTGCCCTGAAGGAAGCCGGGCAGTTGTGTGTGAATCTTGCGATGATCCGGGGCGGCCGGCACCTGGGGGATCGCCCGCTGTTTCCTAGCAATGCGGCCGAGTCCGATCCGGCCGATGCCGTAGCTGCTTTCGTTCGCCAGCACTATGCCGTCCATCCGGCGCCAACGCGTATCCTGGCTTCCCCGTTGCCAAGCGAGGACGAGCGTGGTGAATGCGAAGCGGCGCTGGCCGAGTTGGCAGAGCATCCCGTGCCACTGCAGGAAGCGCGTGCCTTGGCGCAAAAAGCCTGGGTTGAAATGGCCATGCAGAATGCCCGTCTGGCCATACTCGCCAGAAACCAGGCGAGTGCTCAGCAAGAAATGCGGCTTGCCGCCCTGCAGGAGGCTTTGCAGTTGACCGAGCCGATTTCACGCATCGAGTGCTTCGATATCAGTCATACAATGGGTGAAGCCACGGTTGCCTCCTGTGTCGTTTATGACGGCAACGCCATGAAAAAGAGCGACTATCGCCGTTTCAACATACGCGACATCCAGGCCGGCGACGATTATGCCGCCATGCGCCAGGCGGTCAGTCGGCGTTACGACAGCATTGCGTCCGGTGAGGGGAAGGCGCCAGACCTGATTCTGATCGATGGCGGCAAAGGGCAGGTTGCCTCGGCGTTTTCTGCACTCGCTGACCTAGGTTTGGCTCACATACCGATGATCGGCGTCGCCAAGGGCGAGGAGCGCAAACCCGGCCTCGAAACGCTCATTTTTCCCGATCACCGGGAGCCGCTGCAACTTGCCTCGGCCCACCCGGCCCTGCATCTGATTCAGGAGGTTCGCGACGAAGCTCATCGCTTCGCCATTACCGGGCATCGTGCCCAACGCGGCAAAGCCCGCAAGACCTCCCGGCTGGAAAGCTTGCCGGGGGTTGGCCCGGCGCGCCGGAAAGCACTCATCGCCCGCTTTGGCGGCTTGCCCGGTGTCCTTGCCGCAAGTGCCGAGCAACTGGCCGAAGTTCCCGGGATTGGTCGGGAATTGGCTGAAAACATCTATTCCGCATTACACTGAAGCATGCCTTTCAATCTTCCCATCCTGCTAACCTGGCTGCGCATCGTCGCGATCCCACTGCTGATCGCGGTTTATTACCTGCCAGCCGACTGGGCGACGCCATATGAGCGCGACCTGGTGGCAACCGTTCTGTTCTGTGGTGCCGCAATCACCGATTGGGCGGATGGTTATCTGGCCCGCAAACTCAACCAGACTTCGGCCTTTGGCGCTTTTCTCGATCCGGTTGCCGATAAGCTGATGGTGGCTGCAGCACTGATCGTATTGGTTCAATTGGGCAGAACCGACGCCATTGTCGCGATGATCATCATCGGGCGCGAAATCACTATTTCTGCGCTGCGGGAATGGATGGCCAAGATCGGCGCATCGAAAAGCGTCGCGGTCTCGATGCTCGGCAAGATCAAAACCACGGCCCAGATGCTGGCGCTCCCCATGCTTCTCTATTACGCCCCCTTGGCTGGTATCGATATGAAGGTGCTGGGTAACTGGCTGATTTGGATAGCGGCTTTGCTGACGTTGTGGTCAATGGGTTATTACCTTCGCATGGCCTGGCCCGAAATTGCTAGGCGTAGTGCGGAAAAATAGCGAAAAGATGTTGACATTGCCCATGAGTGGCCTATAATGCGCGCTCTGTTCGACGCGGGAGTAGCTCAGTTGGTAGAGCGCAACCTTGCCAAGGTTGAGGTCGCGAGTT
>CAZDRS010000211.1:0-4479 GCA_964507585.1 uncultured Dechloromonas sp. | reverse complement strand
TGACCCGCTACGCCATGGCCCAACGCGAAATCGCGCTGGCTATCGGCGAACCGCCAGCCACCCGCGGCTACCCGCCCTCGGTTTTCGCCCGCCTGCCACAATTGGTCGAGCGCGCCGGCAACGGCCCGGAAGGCGGTGGTTCGATTACGGCCTTCTATACCGTACTGGCCGAAGGCGACGACCAGCAGGATCCGATCGCCGACTCGGCACGTGCCATTCTTGACGGCCACATCGTGCTGTCACGTACGCTGGCCGATGCCGGACACTACCCGGCCATCGACATCGAGCAGTCGATCAGCCGGGCCATGGTCAACCTGATCGACGCCCCGCATCTCGACCTTATCCGCAAATTCAAGGTCTTGTTCGCTCGCTACCAGCGTTCGCGCGACCTGATCTCGGTCGGCGCCTATGCCCCCGGCTCCGACCCCGTACTCGACCAGGCCATCGCTCTTTATCCTCGGATGGAGGCCTTCCTGCAGCAGCAACTGGTCGAACAGTCCGATTTCAGCAGCAGCCTGGACGCCCTGAAAAATCTGCTTTAATCACCCATGGCCCAGCCTTTTTCCCTACAACCGTTGCTCGAATTGATGCAGACCCGCACCGACGAGGCAACCCGTGCCCTGGGCAAGTTGATCGCAGCCGAGCAGAACCAGCGCAGCCGCTTGCAGATGCTCGAACAATATCGCGAGGAGTATGCCCAACGCCTGCGGGAAAACATCGCCCAAGGCATCACGCGCTTGGTGATGCTGAACTATCAGGACTTCCTGGCCCGCATCGACGAAGCCATCGAACAGCAGCGGCTGGCCGTCCGTAGTTCCGAACAGAGCACCCGAGCAGGCCAGGAGCACTGGCAGCAGCAGAATAAGCAGCTCAAGGCCATCGACACCCTCTCGCAACGCCACGACGCCCGTGAGCGCTATCGCGAAAACAAGCAGGAACAAAAGCTGCAGGACGAATTCTCCACCCGCAAGTACAGCACGCGGGAAGGAAACGAAGACAATTAAACGTAGCGAGGAGCGCAGTTGCAAGTCACCCAGCGTGCAACGCAGGAAATGGCCTCCGCAAAATTCCAGCAGCCTATCAGGCACACATATTGCTGACACCCCTGCTGAAATATCCATTCCAGGGAGAAGGCCATGGGCCTGAGTGTCATTTCCAAGATTGCCAGCACACCTAACACGGCAACAAGCGCCCCCCAGACCGATGCGCCAGCGGGGCTGCCCGGCGAATTTGCCGCACTCCTCTCCGGCCAAACGCTAGCCGCATTGCTGACCTCCAACACAGGCACTGCCGCCCAACCAGGCACGCTCGCAACACCAAAGGGCGCCACCCAGGAAGAATCCGGCAGTACCCCACTGGCCGACCTTACGACTACGCCCGCCATCGACCCTGCCGCCTTGGTTGCCCTGATGGGCAACCCCCACATCCAGACGGCAATCACGTCACGCGCCCCCGCGGGCCAAGAATTTGAGCAATCAGCCGACTCCACCGAGAAAAAATCAGGCCTGGCCGACACACTCCTTGGCAGCACTCAGCAAAACAACTCACCACGCGATCAATCGGCCGCATCCCTACTACCGGCTGCAGGCAATACCGCCACGACGGCGCCAGGCGCCGCGGAGAAGTCCAGCCTTGCCGATACGGCAAATATTGCCGTTCCGACCGAAAGCACCGGAAATCCTCCCAGTTTCTCGGCCAACTTGGCCACTGCAGTACATCACCAGACAGCCGCCTCCAATTCGCAAGCAACCGTCAGTACGCCGCTGCATAGTGCAGCTTGGCCCCAGCAATTCAGCGAGAAAATTGTCTGGATGGCGAAAAATGACCAGCAAAGCGCCCAGATTAATCTCAACCCACCGCAACTCGGGCCGGTGCAGATCACACTCAACCTTAACGGCGATCAGGCAACCGCGGTTTTTGCTTCGCCGCATGCCGAGGTTCGCCAGGCCATCGAGAGTTCGCTGCCGCAATTGCGCGACATGCTGTCAACGGCGGGCATCGCCCTCGGTGATGCCAATGTCGGCGCCAACCTGGCACAGCAGAACCCAAACAATGCCTTCCAGACGCCGAACAGAGCCCAATCGAGCCTTGAAAACGCTATACTCCCGGCAAATGACAATGCGCCAGTCGCAGGTATTGCAGCGCCTCTGCACCAAGGGCGCGGCCTGGTAGACCTGTTCGCCTGACGCATCAGGAAACCTAAACAGGAGGGAACATGGCCAAGGATGCCAAGCCGGCAGAAGAAGGGGCGGAAGCCGCACCCAAGAAAAGCAAGAAACTGTTGATCATCATTCTGGCCGTCGTCCTGTTGCTGGTTCTCGGCGGAGGCGGTGCGGCCTTCATGCTGATGAAGAAGGGCGACCACGAAGAAGGCGACGAGGAAGTTGCCGAGGAACCCGCCAAACCCAAGAAGAAGGACAAGAAGAAGGACGCCCATGTGGCCCCGATCTTCGTCAATATGGAGCCGTTCACCGTCAATCTGGTTCCGGAAGCCGGCGACCAGTACCTGCAGGTGGTTCTGTCGCTCGAACTCGAAGACGCAACGGAAGAAGCTGCCCTGAAGGCGGTCATGCCAAAGATTCGCAACAACATCACCTTGTTGCTTTCCTCCAAGAAGGGATCGGAATTGATGCCCAAGGAGGGCAAGGAGCATCTGGCCGAAGCGCTGAAGGACGAAATCAACAGCGTGATCGAGCCGCCCAAGAAGAACAAGAAGGGCGAACCGGTGACTCCCGAAGGCCCAGTGAAATCCGTTCTGTTCACCTCTTTCATCATCCAGTAAGGAGCCATGGCCGGCGACTTTCTCTCCCAGGACGAGGTAGACGCCCTACTCAAGGGCGTTACCGGCGAGACCGACGAACCCGAGGATAGCGAGGGCGAAGGGGGGGGAGTTCGTGCCTACAACATTGGCACGCAGGAGCGGATCGTCCGCGGCCGCATGCCAACGCTGGAACTGGTGAATGAGCGATTTGCCCGTTACCTGCGGATCGGCCTGTTCAATTACATGCACCGGAATGCGGAAATTTCGGTAGGCCCTATCCGCGTGCAAAAGTACAGCGAATTCATCCGCAACCTGGTCGTTCCGACCAACCTGAACCTGGTCGTCGCCAAACCCCTGCGCGGTACCGCGCTGTTCGTGTTCGACCCCAACCTGGTTTTCCTGGTTGTGGACAATATGTTCGGGGGCGACGGACGCTTCCATACCCGGGTCGAGGGACGCGATTTCACCCCCACCGAGCAGCGCATCATCCAGGGGCTGCTGACCGTCGTGTTCACCGAGTACAGCAAATCCTGGAAACCGGTTTATGACATTAACTTCGAGTACATCCGCTCGGAGATGAACTCGCAGTTCGCCAACATCGCGACGCCGTCCGAAATCGTCGTATCAACGACTTTCACGTTGGAGTTCGGCGGCGCAACGGCGGACATGCACATCTGCTTCCCGTATTCGATGCTGGAGCCGATCCGCGACCTGCTCTACAGCACGATGCAGAGCGACCAGCTCTCGTCGGACAAGCGCTGGATCGGTACGCTGCGCAAGCAGTTGCAGGGAGCCGAGGTCGAGATCGTGGCACAACTGGGTTCGGGCAAGATTTCGCTTGGTCAGATTCTGAAACTCAAGGTTGGGGATGTGATTCCGCTGAACATCCCGGAAAAAATCGAGGCCCTAGTCGATGGCGTTCCCTTGATGGAATGCACCTACGGCCAGCAAAACGGACAATATGCATTGAAGGTGGAGCGTTTCATCGCTACCACGCCGGAAGCCCCGCACGTGGAATTGCCGGCAACAGGAGATAACAATGGCTGACGAGATGGAAAATATCGAGAACGCAGCGGCGGATGCCGACCAGATCAGCGAAGACGACTGGGCAGCCGCCATGGCCGAACAAGCCGTTGTCGACGAGGCTCCGGCCGCGCAGCCGGCCAACATCTTTCCGTCCTTTGGCGGCAGCGGCGGCAATGCCGGCATGATGAATGAACTCGACATGATCCTGGACATTCCGGTTCAGATCACCGTCGAGCTGGGCCGCACCAAGATCACCATCAAGAACCTGCTGCAATTGGCCCATGGCTCGGTCGTCGAACTCGACGCCATGGCCGGCGAGCCGATGGATGTGATGGTCAATGGCACTCTGATCGCCCAAGGCGAAGTGGTGGTGGTCAATGACAAGTTCGGCATTCGCCTGACCGATATCATCACGCCATCCGAACGGATGCGTAAGCTCAATCGCTAAACGCCCCGCGGTGTTTCGATTAAGATAGCGGACTTGTTCAGCCGCTCGCACAATCCGCCTTGCTCCGCACTCTTCCCCTGCTTTTTCCGATCGCCGCCCACGCCAGCGAGGCCGTTTCGCCCGGCGTATCGTCCGGCAGCTACGTACAGGCCGGACTGGCCTTGTTGTTGATCGTCGGTTTGCTGGGGGCAACGGCCTGGCTGGCACGCAAGGTTTCCGGCGGCAAGGGATTCGGACAGGCTGG
>CAZDRS010000210.1:0-4522 GCA_964507585.1 uncultured Dechloromonas sp. | reverse complement strand
TCGTGGTGGATTGGACTCTAAAGTCAGGCGCTACTCAATTCCGGGGTGACGTCGCTCAGCTTGAATTGACGTTCCCTGACGAGTTGCTTGCTGATGTAGATGACGAGAAATACAAGCAGGAACTTACCAAAGAGCAGTTGGCAAAGCTCTTGCACTACAAGGAGGAGATGGCTCAGATCATGGGGGATGAGTCGTTTGAGCGCATGCGGAACGAAGGTGCGTTGATTTCAAGCGACACGGAATTGATTGCCGCAATTGCATTTGCAATCAAGAACGACTCCAAATTGGTAAGAGCACTTGCCAACCTATATGCTCCATCAAACGACTATTGGGTTTGGACGCTCTGTAAAGTCTTGAAACTTGTTCCTGGTGGATGGGATGCTTCTCACACGAAATTCGCTGAATTCGTAAGGGCGTTGTCTGGCAATTGGACCCTTTCGATTCCTGATCTGCTGGAGCAGCTATCGGAGGACGACGTAACGATCGAGGCGTTTTTCAAGATGGAGCGCAATGCAACGTTCAAATTGACTGCATTGCTGAACGACATCAATGTTATTCAGAAGAAAATGACTCCGGAGTACAAGGTGGACATCTCTCCCTTTATTGCCAGACTGTCAAAGGCTTTCCTGCCGTCGTGCGTAATGGAGCTTGAAGAGTATGGATTGCCGCGCATGCTGGCAAAGAAAATTCACGCCTCTGGTCTGGTAAATTTTGAAGATGAAAAGCTAGACCTTCATTCAGCAATCAATTTGCTGCGTGAGATACAGCCCGAAATCCTTGGGAAAGTAGAAGGGCTTGATGCGTTCGACAGGTATGTCTTGGACTACTTCTTCGATGGTATTGCCCTGCAACAACCAAGAGCAGTTGAGGCTCCTGCACAGTGATGATTTATAGGGGTATTTAGCAGGCAGCCGAAAGCTATCTTCAGTATTTTCAAAACACAAATGGCCGTTCTGTCACCAGAACTTGCCATTTTTTATCCTGATGCCACCGGCAGCACTGGCCGAAGTGCCACCTGTTGAACTTGCAAACACTAGGCTGGCGCCCTCTCGCAGCCAGCAGCGTATTAAGCCGCCATTGATTCAGGCAAGGTTAAATACGGGCTAGCGTCCACCGCATCCTTCAAGCAACCACTGGGATGAAACGTAACGACACGACGGGCTGAAATTGGGATTTCCTTGCCAGTCTTCGGGTTACGTCCTGGGCGCTCAGGCTTGTTACGCATGTTGAACACACCAAAACCAGCCAGCTTCACCTCTTCCCCGCGCTCCAGGCAATCAGAGATTTCCGTGAAGAAGGCCTCGACCATTTCCTTGGCTTCGCGGTTGTTAAGTCCCACTTGTTCGTAAAGCAATACGGTGAGGTCGGCTTTGGTGATGGTCATGATTAAAGTGAAACGTTCGATGGGCCATATTCTACCTGACCAGGGATTGCGCCCCATTTCACTAACGGGAATGTTGATGTGCCTTCCGTAGCTTTCGGCAGTCCCATGGCGGCATCGGTTCAGGTTCTCGCCAAAGCCCAATACGCTGTTGTCGGGCTTGCTCTTCAGTTTGTTCGTACGCTGTTCTCATCGCCGGGGTGAGTTCGTCAGCGAACATGAACGCGTACCAGGCCAAGCCTTTCCGCGTGGGCTATCTGCAGTCTTCTCGCAATTCGAACAATTCGGTCTGAGCCGACCTTGGGCCGGCGCTATGAATCTGACATCAATGCGGCGAACTGCCGTCTGTGCTGATATTCTCGAAAAAGGGCTTCAACATCTCCAAAAAATAGCGCTAGCTAAATCCACCCCACGAAAACCGAACAATTAAGTTCGACAAACACTTTTATATCAAAATCTTGGCAAAGACCAGCCTAACTAGCGAGCGGAGCCCTTGGCAACAAATTCGGCTCAAAAAACACAATAACAATATGATCTATAATGTTTTTCAACACTTTATTTGCGCATCACACAAAGGCAAGCCAGAGGCGCCCCACGCGGGCGCCTTTTTCGTTTACCGGCTACCCAGTTCGCCCAGCCGGTGGGCCAGCCAGTCGCCGATATCCTGCACCTCGGCCATGCAGACACCATGGGCCATCTCGTAGGCATGCCATTCCGGCTGCACGCCCAGCGCCTGCAACAACGCCAGGGCCTGGCTGCCGAGATCGATCGACACCACATCGTCCACGCTGCCATGCGCCGCAAAGACCGGCATGACACGACTGGCCGGGTTGAAACCATCCTGCAGCAATTGCGCGGAGGGCATGTAGGTGGACAAGGCGAGCAGGCCGGCCAGCGGCTCGGGATGGGTGAGCGCACTCAGGTAGGCAACCGCCCCGCCCTGCGAAAAACCGGCCAGAAAAATGCGCGAGGCAGGAATACCGCGTTCGGTTTCGCGGGCGATCAGGGCACGCACCGTGTCGCGCGATTCGAGCAGGCCGGCTTCATCGATCTGCCGGCTATCCGCTGCCAGCGACAGGATGTCGTACCAGGCCCGCATTTCGTAACCACCGTTGCAGGTCACGGCACGATACGGCGCATCGGGGAAGATGAAGCGCACGACGTAATCGTCAGGCAGGCCCAACTCGGGCACGATGGGCACGAAATCGCTGCCATCGGCCCCCAGGCCATGCAGCCAGATGACCGTCGCAGTAGGCGCCGGCCCTGTTTCGATTTCCCGGATGGCGATCTCGCTCATGTCCTGGCTTCCTGTTGCTTTGTCGGTAATTGCAGGATGGCGGGCAAGAACACCTCCGTTACCAATACTTCCTGCCCGTCCAGGCGGTGCCGTGAACGACGTGCCCACAGTTTGGCGGCCACCGGCCCCTGGGTCGCGGCCAGGCGATACAGCGGGTGCCGCTGGTCAAGGCGCAGGAACTCGATCCGCCCACGCTGGAAACCGGGAAAGGAAAAGAGCAGCGAGCCGAGCGAACGGCTGCCCAGGCGGGCCATCCAGCGCCCGAGGCGGCCCCGGCTGGCGGCGAGCAAGGTGGTGTGGGCGAAGATGACGGGGCTGCCGTCGCACTCCAGCACCACCTCGCGCACCCAAGCCTGGGTGTCGCCGATTTCGTCGGCCAGCGCCCGGGCCCGCTCGAAGCGCAGCAGCCGCACACGAAAATGGCCGCAGGCAGCCTGGCAACGCTTCGTCAGTGACCCTGTCTCGGTCAGCCAGGAGCGCAAAACGGGATCGTCCGGCCCGCCGATCAGGCGTGACCGCCAGTAACTGCGCAACTTCACTGCGGGCGCGGTGCCTTGTCGATGCCGCTCAGCTTCATGCCCGGCTTGATGCCGCGCTGGGCGAACCAGCCGAGATTCATTTCCAGCGCAAAGCGGGCCGGCCGCCGGGCGCAGTGGTTGTCTTCGGTCTGCGGCTGCATGTCTTCGATGTTGATGATGGCACCGCTGGCGTCCATGAAGGCGACGGACAGCGGCAACAGCGTGTTGCGCATCCACATGCAGTGCGTGTTTTCGTGATCGAACACGAAGAGCATGCCGTGCTGGGGCGCCATCGCCTTACGGTTCATCAGGCCGACCTGGCGATTCTGGTCGGTGGCGGCCACTTCGGCCTCGATGCGGTGGAACCCGGCGGTCAGCTCCAGCATCGGCATGGCGCCTTGCGCCCAGGCACCGGTGCTTGCAGCCAACACGGCCAGCGCCGCGACAACGGTTTTTTTCATGCGAATTTTCCTTGCAAATCCTGGTAGCTGCCTTCGATCTGGCGCCACTGCCCAAGCGCCAGCCCATCCAGCGTAGCCGCCCCAATGGCGGCCCGAATCAGGCGCAGCGTAGGATACCCGATGGCTGCCGTCATGCGCCGAACCTGGCGGTTCTTGCCTTCGGCAATACGAATCTCCAGCCACGAGGTCGGAATCGTCGCCCGGTAGCGGATCGGCGGGTCGCGTTGCCACAAGCCAAGCGGTTCGTCGATCAGACGCACCTTGGCCGGCTGCGCGGTGAAGTCGGAGAGGCGGATGCCGGCACGCAACCTGTCCAGCGCGGCCTCGTCGGGAATCCCTTCGACCTGGGCCCAGTAGGTTTTTTCCAGCTTGTGCTTGGGGTCGGCAATCTTGGCCTGCAGTTTGCCGTCGTCGGTCAGAATCAGCAGGCCTTCGCTGTCGGCATCGAGCCGCCCGGCCACGTAGACATCCTTGACCGGGATGAATTCGTTGAGCGCCCGCCACTTGCCTTCCGGGGTGAACTGGCTGAGTACGCCATAGGGCTTGTTGAGGAGAACGATGCGAGACACGGCGACAATCGGAGCGAAAGCCGGGATTTTCGCCGATTTCACCGCGCTTTGCGCTCGGATTTTGCCCCACCCCGAAAAGACAAGGCCGGGGAGGCGAACCACGCCCTCCCCGGCCTGTGCGGCACGCTGGCCGTTTAGTGACTGGTGCCTTCGGACTTGGTGATCTTGTTCCAGACGTTGTACTTGCCGACCGGCTTCTTCATCGGCAGGCGCTTCACTTCCTTCAGCGTTACCGCATCGTAGATGATCAGCGCACCGTCCATTTCCCACAGGCTGGCCAGCACGTACTTGCCATC
>CAZDRS010000209.1:0-4533 GCA_964507585.1 uncultured Dechloromonas sp. | reverse complement strand
GTGGGCTTATCCATTAACATCACTACTTTTGGTGAGTGAACTTAACCAGTCGTTTTACGTTGGTCTGGCCTGAGCAATTGGCGCAGGTGAGACTTCGAAGCCTGCCGCGTGGCGGTCGCGCGAGTGGCGCGAGGGCAAACGGTCTGACGGTTCGGCATCTCTTGCAAACCGAGGCGTAAAACGTGGGCAGTATATTAGAAAAATGAATGGCGCAGGTAACAATTCAGTCGCGCATGTCGTGATCGGCGACGAGGAGCAGGGCCAGCGCCTTGATAATTTCCTGATCCGTCGCTGCAAGGGCGTCCCGAAGAGCCATATCTACCGCATCCTGCGGAGTGGCGAAGTGCGTGTAAACAGCAAGCGGGTCGATGCCACCTATCGTTTGTGTGCCGGCGACAGTTTGCGCATTCCTCCGATCCGCATTGCGGTGCGGCCGCAAAATGAAATCGACGAAGTCGCCAAGCAGCGGGTCGATTTGCCGGTCATCTTCGAAGACGAGGCGATGCTGGTCATCGACAAGCCGGAAGGCATTGCGGTGCATGGCGGTAGTGGCGTCAGCTTTGGCGTCATCGAAGCATTGCGCCGGCAAAGGCCGCAAGCCAAGTTTCTGGAACTGGCGCATCGCCTGGATCGGGAGACATCGGGCATCCTGTTGGTCGGCAAGAAGCGTCTGGCGCTGACCGCCTTGCACGACATGTTCCGCGAACACGGCGCCGGGGCGGACAAGCGTTATCTGGTGCTGGTCAAAGGGCGCTGGATGAACAATACCCAGCACGTGAAGCTGCCCTTGCACAAATACCTCACCGAAAGTGGCGAGCGCCGCGTTTCGGTCGATGCACAGGGCAAGGCATCGCACACGGTTTTCCGCCTGCTCGCCCGCTGGCCGGAAATGAGCCTGCTCGAAGCGCAGCTGAAGACGGGGCGCACGCACCAGATTCGCGTTCATTTGTCGCACCTGGGTTTCCCCATCCTGGGTGACGAGAAATACGGCGATTTCGTCCTCAACAAGGCGCTACGTCCGCTGGGTCTGAGGCGGATGGCGCTGCACGCCTGGCGCATGGCTTTCCGGCATCCGCTGACGGCGGCGCCGGTGGAGTGCGTCGCACCCTTGCCGGAAGGGATCGGGAGCTATATCGCTGCCTTGGACAGTCATCAGAACCGTGAGTTTACAGCTCCTAATTACGAAGAGATTCTTGCTGCAAAATGAAATACGAACTCGTTGTCTTTGACTGGGATGGCACGCTGCTCGATTCGGCGGGGGCCATCGCCCGCGCCATTCAATCCGCCTGCCGCGACCTGGAATTGCCGGTACCCGAGGATGCCCAGGCACGGCACGTGATCGGCCTGGGTTTGGTGGATGCCATGCGCCATGCGGTGCCCGACCTGACTCCGGAGCGTTACCAGGACATGGTCGATCGCTATCGTTTTCATTATTTGTCCGGTGACCACGAACTGACTCTGTTCGACGGGGTGCCGGAAATGCTCGAACGCCTGCGCGCTGCCGGGCATATGTTGGCCATCGCAACCGGCAAGAGCCGCATCGGTCTGGAGCGGGCGCTCGATCATTCCGGTTTGCGTCATCTGTTCCAAGGTTCCCGCTGCGCCGACGAGTGTCATTCCAAGCCGCATCCGCAAATGCTGGAAGAATTGATGCTCGAATTCGGTGTTCGCAATGCGGCGACCGTGATGGTCGGCGATACCTCGCACGATCTTCTGATGGCCAGCAATGCAGGTGTCGATGGCCTGGCGGTAACCTATGGCGCCCATCCGCACGATCACTTGCTGGAACACAAGCCAATGGCTTGTCTGCATACCGTTGCCGAACTGGATCAATGGCTGAAGACGTACGGCTGATCTGTGCCAGTGGCGATGTTGCGGAATCCGGCAAGGGTTTTCGCTTCAGTATTGACCGGGGCGGGCGCCAGGTGCCGGCCTTCGTTATCCGCTTCAACGGCCAAGTCTATGGCTACCTGAATGAATGTGCCCACGTTCCGGCCGAGTTGGACTGGATGCCAGGCGAATTCTTCGATGATTCCAAGCTATACTTGATCTGCTCGATTCATGGCGCGCTTTATGCTCCGGATTCGGGCAGATGTCTCGGTGGGCGTTGTCAGGGCAGGGGCCTGAAGGCACTGCCTGTCCGGGAAGTCGATGGAATGATTTTGCTTGAACCAGAAAGATAAAGATGGATACCCCTCAGCAGCCCAATAGCGATCCGAATTGGGAACGAAAGACCCTCGAAAAACTTGTTTTCGCCGCTCTTGACGAGCAGCGGGCGCGGCGGCGCTGGGGTATCGCCTTCAAGTTGCTTGGTTTCATGTATCTCGTCGCCGTGCTGGTGGCCGTCGTCGACTGGGGTACGGGTGTCGAGCATCAGGAGCGCCATACGGCCATGATCAATTTGATCGGGGTCATCGAAGCCAAGGGCGAGGCCAACGCGGAAAACATGGTCGCGGCACTCAATAGTGCCTTCGAAGAAAAGAACGCAGTCGGCGTCATCCTGCGTATCAACAGCCCCGGGGGCAGCCCGGTGCAGGCAGGTATCGTCAATGACGAAATCCGCCGTCTGCGCGCCAAATACCCTGAAAAGCCGCTCTATGCCGTGGTTGAGGATATGTGTGCTTCCGGTGGCTACTACGTGGCGGCTGCGGCTGACAATATTTACGTCAACAAGGCCAGTATTGTCGGTTCGATTGGTGTGCTGATGGATGGCTTTGGCTTTACCGGCACGATGGACAAAGCAGGGGTTGAGCGCCGCCTGCTGACTGCCGGGGAGAACAAGGGTTTCCTCGACCCGTTCTCGCCGCAGGCGCCGCAGCACAAGGCGCATGCGCAACTGCTGCTCGACGATATTCACAAGCAGTTCATCGACGTGGTCAAGACCGGGCGTGGCAAGCGCTTGAAGGAAACACCGGAAATGTTCTCCGGCCTGATGTGGACGGGCGCCCAGAGTGTCCAGCTGGGCCTGGCTGACGGCTACGGTAGTGTTGATTCGGTGGCGCGCGACATTATCAAGGCTGAAAAAGTCCTTGATTACTCGGTCAAGGATAATATTGCCGAGCGCTTTGCCAAGCGCCTGGGGGCTGGCACGGCAGCCAGTTTCTGGAAGGGCGTGTCGGAAAGCGCACTGGGCGTGCGCATTTTCTAATTAGGCCAGTAACAGAAAAACCGTTGGGCGCCGCTCAAGGTCGGGCGGTGTTTGTTTTTTCCATTGCTGAATGGTTAGGGTGCGCACCATCTCGCCGGGTAGAGTGAGGTCGGTTGCCACAGTTAATCGTGTGCCCGGTTGGCAGGCGGTCAGGATGGCCTCGAACATGGCTCGGTTGCGATAGGGCGTCTCGATGAATAGCTGAGTCTGGGCGCGTTTGCGGGACTCGCTCTCCAGGTCGCGCAGGGCTTTTGTCCGCTCGGCCTCCTTGGCGGGGAGGTAACCCTGGAAGGCAAAGCGCTGACCGTTCAGGCCTGAAGCCATCAGCGCCAGCAATAGAGACGACGGGCCGATCAGCGGCACGACACGAATGCCTTCCTTTTGTGCCAGGGCTACCAGATTGGCGCCGGGGTCGGCAACCGCCGGACATCCAGCCTCGGAGAGCAGGCCGACATCCAGGCCGGAGCGGAGCGGTGTCAGAAGGTCGCTCAGCGCGTCGGCTTTGGTATGTTCGTTCAGTTCAGCCAGTTGCAGTTCCTGCAAGGGGCGATCGGTGCCGGCAGCTTTCAGGAAGGCCCGTGCCGTCTTGGCCTGTTCGACGATGAAATGGGTTAATGGCCGAATTGTCGCCAGGACGCCAGGTGTCAGCGAATCATGGGGTGGTGTCGGGCCGAGCGGAACCGGGATCAGGTAAAGCGTACCGCTCATCAGAGCACCGACAGGCCTTGCTGGCGAAGCATGTCGCACAGCGCAATCAAGGGCAGGCCGACCAGGGCGTTCGGGTCGTCGCCGCGCATGCTGCTCAGAAGCGCAATGCCAAGGCCTTCCGATTTGGCCGAGCCGGCACAGTTGTAGGCCGGCTCGCGGTGCAGGTAATTCTCGATTTCACTGTCCGTCAGTTGGCGGAAAGTAACCAGCATCGGGATGCCGCGAACGTCGGCGATGCCGGTTTGGACATTGAACAGGCACAGGCCGGTAAAGAAATTCACGGTCTTGCCGGATAGCTCACGCAATTGTGCGACGGCACGTTCGTGATTGCCCGGTTTGCCGTAGATTTTGCCGTCGACGGTTGCTACCTGGTCGCTGCCGATGATCAGGGCGTCGGGGTAAAGTGCAGCGACGGCGCGAGCCTTGGCTTCGGAAAGGCGGAGCGACAAGGCTTCGGGCGTTTCGTTCGGGAGTGGTGTTTCGTCAGTTTGCGGATTGGCGACTTCGAAAGGCAAACCCAGGCGGCTCAAGAGTTCCCGCCGATAGGGCGAGGTCGAGGCCAGAATCAGTTTCTGTGGCATGAAAGGCTCAATACAACAACGCGTTGCGTCAATTTGTTGAAGCGACACTTTGTTTTGACTTGGAAAGCCAAAAATAATATCATTCAACGTTTAAGT
>CAZDRS010000208.1:0-4544 GCA_964507585.1 uncultured Dechloromonas sp. | reverse complement strand
TCGTCGGCGTAGGCGGTGATCTTCATGTAGTACATGGGGATCTCGCGCTTCTCGATCAGCGCGCCGGAGCGCCAGCCGCGGCCGTCGATGACCTGTTCGTTGGCCAGAACGGTGTGATCCACCGGGTCCCAGTTCACGGTGCCGAGCTTCTTGTAAACGAGGCCTTTTTCATACAGGCGGGTGAACAGCCACTGCTCCCAGCGGTAGTACTCGGGCGTGCAGGTGGCGAATTCGCGTTCCCAGTCGATGGCGAAGCCGAGCGACTTGAGCTGCGAACGCATGTAATCGATGTTGGAGTAGGTCCACCCGGCCGGCGGCACGTTGTTTTGCAGCGCGGCGTTCTCGGCCGGCATGCCGAAGGCGTCCCAGCCCATCGGCTGCAGTACGTTGTAGCCCTGCATCTTGTGGAAGCGGCTCAGCACGTCGCCGATGGTGTAGTTGCGCACGTGGCCCATGTGCAGCTTGCCCGACGGGTACGGGAACATGGACAGGCAGTAGTACTTGGGTTTGCTGGCGTCTTCGACGGCGCGGGCGGCGCCGGTCTTATTCCAGTGTTGCTGGGCGGCGCGCTCGATGTCGGCCGGGGTGTATTTGTCCTGCATGGGCATGGCGGTGTTCATTCGCTGAAATTCATGGAATAACCGCGAATTATACCGTCTGAACCGCCATGCCCGGCGGCCTTGCTGTGCCGCTTGGCGCAGCGCACAAACTGCGCCCGGGGTGGGCGCTGATGCCGGAAAAGCCTGGTCGTTGTGACCGGGAGAGCGGCTTGGGCGGTGCCTGCACGCACCGCGAGCCGAATTACATCAATGTCGCCCGGTCACGCCGCTTTTTTTTGCGGATACATGTTGTCCAGGGCGTTTTGCCAGTAGCGGTAGGCGTTTTGCGCGGCCAGCAGCGAAAGCATGGACATACGGGTCTGGTGGCGCCACATCCACGACATTTGCGGAGCCGGGGTCAGGTTGTAGGCCGGGGCGTTGCCAGCCTCGTCCTCGACGATAGCCAGGAAACGCTCGACACAGAGACCCCAGTATTCCGAACCTTCGGCCTTGCCGGTCAGGTATTCGGCTTCGCTGGCGGCACGGCGCCACAGCTTGAGTGCCAGTTCGTCGGTGATGCCCGCTTTGCGGGCTACCCAGGGCAGTATTTTCGGTGCGGTCATGCTGTTCATTGCTGTTACTCCTTTTACTCGGTAGCGGTGGCTACGTATTCGGTAAGACTGCCTTGTGGGCAAAAAGTTTTGTGCACTGCAATATTATTGTTGAGCGAAGTATACGAGTGCGTTGGTGGGCTGTCTGTGAAAAAATGCATCCTCTTTGTCGCCAGCGTTGCACAAATGCAACGAATTGGTCTTACCTCTTGCTCTTGGCATGCAGGTTTATGATTTATTAGGAATTTTGGTGTTTTTATGTCTGATCTGCTGGCTCATCTAAATCCTCCGCAACTCCAGGCCGTGACCCTGCCGCCGGTGCATGGTCTGATCCTGGCCGGGGCGGGGAGCGGCAAGACGCGGGTGCTCACGACGCGTATCGCCTGGCTCGTTTCGACCGGCCAGGTCGGGCCGCACGGCATCCTGGCGGTGACCTTCACCAACAAAGCGGCCAAGGAGATGACGGCGCGCCTGGTTTCGCTGGTGCCGATCAATGTGCGCGGGATGTGGATCGGTACATTCCACGGGCTTTGCAACCGGCTGCTGCGGGCGCATTACCGCGAGGCGGGGCTGCCGCAGACCTTCCAGATCCTCGATTCGGCCGACCAGTTGGCGATGGTCAAGCGCCTGCTGAAAAACCTCAATGTCGACGATGAAAAATATCCGCCGCGCGAGCTGTGCCATTTCATCAATGCGCACAAGGAACAGGGCGTTCGTGCCGCCCAGGCCGAGGTGTACGACAGCTATACGCAGAAGCGTGTCGAGCTGTATGCCGAGTACGAGGCTCAGTGCAATCGCGAGGGAGTGGTGGACTTCGCCGAACTGCTCCTGCGCTGCTATGAATTGCTGCAGCGCAACGAACCTTTGCGCACGCATTATCAGCAGCGTTTCCGGCACATCCTGGTTGACGAATTCCAGGATACCAACGTGCTGCAATATGCTTGGTTGAAACTGCTGGCCGGCGGCGGAGCAAATGTTTTTGCCGTGGGTGATGACGACCAGTCGATCTATCGCTTCCGTGGCGCCGAGGTCGGCAATATGCGCGATTTCGAGCGTGATTATGCCGGTCAGAACATCATTCGCCTGGAGCAGAACTACCGCTCGCAGGGCAATATCCTGGCGGCGGCCAACGCCATCATCAAGAACAACCGCGAACGCCTCGGCAAGAACCTGTGGACCGATGCCGGCGACGGCGAGCCGATCCGCGCCTTCGAAGCCTATTCCGACCTCGACGAGGCGCGTTTCGTGGTCGAGGAAATCCGCGAACTGGTGCGCGACGGCGTGTCGCCGACGCAGATTGCCTTGCTCTACCGCTCCAACGCGCAGTCGCGCGTGCTGGAAAACGAACTGTTCACCAAGGGTGTGCCGTACAAGGTCTATGGCGGCTTGCGCTTCTTCGAGCGCCAGGAAATCAAGCATGCGCTGGCTTACCTGCGCCTGTTGGGCAATCCGGACGACGACACCGCCTTCCTGCGCGTCGTCAATTTCCCGACCCGCGGCATCGGTGCCCGCTCGCTGGAAAACCTGCAGGCGACGGCGCACCAGATGAATTCCAGCCTGTATAACGCCGCCGCTTCGCTGACCGGCAAGGCCGGGCAGACGGTGGGTGCCTTCATTCGCCTGGTTGAGAGCCTGCGCCAGGAAACCGCTGGCCTGCCGCTGCCGGAAATGGTCGAGCATGTCATCGACAAATCCGGCCTGGCCCAGCATTACCGTACCGAGAAGGAAGGCCAGGACCGGCTGGAGAACCTCGATGAACTGATCAACGCCGCCGCCACCTTTATCGATGACGAAGGCGCCATCGGCGAGGGCGGCGCGCTGGTTTCCTTCCTGACCCTGGCCTCGCTGGAAGCCGGCGAGCACCAGGCTGGCGAGGGTCAGGAGGCGGTGCAACTGATGTCGGTGCATGCCGCCAAGGGCCTGGAGTTCGACGTGGTCTTCATCACCGGCCTGGAGCAGGGGCTTTTCCCGCATGAGAACTCCGTGCTCGAAGGCAAGGACGGCCTGGAGGAGGAGCGTCGCCTGATGTACGTGGCGGTGACGCGGGCGCGCAAGCGACTCTATGTCTCCTGTGCCCAAACCCGCATGTTGCACGGCCAGACGCGCTACTGCATGCCCTCTTCCTTCCTCGATGAAATCCCGGAGGGCTTGATGCGCAAGCTGAACAAGAAGGCCGAAGCCGCTGCGTCCACGCCAGCCTACGGCAGCTTTGGCGGTGGCTATGCCGAGCCGGCCAGCGGAGGCCTGCGCGTCGGGCAGACGGTCGAGCATGCCAAGTTCGGTATCGGTGTCATCGTGTCCACCGAAGGGCGTGGTGCCGATGCGCGGGTGCAGGTCAATTTCGGCGGCAGCGGCATGAAGTGGCTGGCGCTGGAATACGCCAAGCTGACGCCGGTGTGAGGGCGGCCGGCGCATGAGCCTGGCCTGGGTACTGAAGGGGCTGCTGGCGGCCTGCCTCCTGCCGCCGGGCAACGGTTTGCTGCTGCTCGGGCTGGCGGCCGTTTTTCGGCGGCGGCGCTGGGCTTTCGGGCTGGCGCTGCTCGGTGGCGGCTTGCTCTGGCTGCAATCGCTGCCGCTGGTCGGTACGGCGCTGATGGGCACCCTGGAAGAGCGGGCCGGCGTGTGGGCGCCGGACACCCGGGGGGCGCAGGCCATTGTCGTGCTCGGCAGCGGCCTGATTCGCCCGGTTGAGGAATTCGGTGGCGAAACGGCGACCGACCGGACGCTGATCCGCCTTCGCCGCGGGGCGCAACTGGCGCGCGAAACGCAATTGCCGGTACTGGTCAGTGGCGGCCGCCCGTTGCGCGCGGCGCATTCGGAAGCAGCGGTGATGGCCGGTATCCTGCAGCGGGAGTTTGGCGTGGCGGTGCGTTGGCAGGAGGAAAATAGCCTCGATACGCCCGGCAACGCCCGCCTTTCGGCGGAGATCCTGCGGCGTTTCGGTGTCGAGCGCATCGTGCTGGTTACCCAGGCCTTCCACATGCCGCGCGCCCGGCTGCTGTTCGAGGCGCAGGGGCTGCAGGTGATTCCGGCGCCGGCTCATTTCGTCAGCCGCAACGGCGGTGGCTTCGAAGCCAACAGCCTGCTGCCGCAGGCCAGCGCGTTGCACAACTCCTACTATGCCCTGCATGAATGGCTGGGCCTGCTCTGGGTGGGTGTCGCCGGCATTTGAACGGAGCGCGGCGGCGGGCGTGGCGAGGTGGAAGGAAGCGTGACAGGGTGATAACCTCGTAGCTTCGACAATAAGATCGTTCGGAGACGCCCATGCCCCACGCCATTCGCATCCATCAGACCGGCGGCCCGGAAGTGCTGTGCTGGGAAACGGTCGATCTGCTGGCGCTGGGGGCGGAACTGTTCGAAATCGTCGCTTCTGGCCAGGTTCGCATCGAAGTGC